>JAISWZ010000234.1 GCA_031270945.1 Clostridiales bacterium
GCGAAGAGAATCCCATTGCAACCGTCAGAACCGCTGTTTGGGCTGTCTCCGAAATCTCCCCCGTAAGCCAGGGTCTCAACGCCGTTAACTGTTTTGGTTAATGCCTTGTCTTTCCAGTCCCAGATAAATCCACCATGGATAATAGGGTCGGAAAGAAACGCGTCAATATATTCTCCCAGGTTGCCCACGCTATTGCCTGTGCTATGGCAGTACTCGCATAGGATGATAGGCTTCTCTCTATTGTTTCTCGCAAAGTCCAAAAGATCCTTGGGGCTGGTGTACATCTGGCTTTCAACATCGGAGGCGCCGCTCGATTTCCGGTGGTGGAACACGCCTTCATAGTGCACGGGCCTTGTTGGATCCAAAGATTTTATGAAGTCATGCATCTTAAGAAAATTTAATCCTCCATAGCTCTCGTTTCCCAGCGACCACATGATAACCGAAGGATGGTTTCGGTCTCTTTTTAGCATGGAGTTCGCCCTGTCCAACACCGCGCTTGTCCACCTAGGATCGTCTCCTGGGACTGTTCCCGGTTCTACATCCTTCTGTCCATATCGCCATGTGCCATGGGTTTCGATGTTTGCCTCATCCATCACGTAGATCCCGTGCTCGTCGCAGAGATCGTACCAATGGCTGTCGTTTGGGTAATGGCATGTTCGGACGGCGTTAATGTTGCAGGACTTCATGAGCTGGATGTCTTGAAGCATTTCATCCTTGTTTGGAACACGTCCGGAAATGCAGTTCCACTCATGGCGGTTCATCCCCAGAAGCATTAGCGGCTTGCCGTTTAGCAAGATCTTTGGATCGCCGTCTTTGCCCTCTATTATCTCGATCTGCCTGATGCCGGATCTGGCCGTGACTTTGTGTACGCTTTGCTGATTCTTGAAAAGCTCCAAAGACAGCGGATACAGATTTGGAGACTCAGCGCTCCAAAGCTTGGGGCTTTCAAGCATGAATTGAAGGGTTGCAGAGCCGTCGGGATCCAACTGGGCGGATTTTGTAAAGTCCCCGAAGCTTATCG
This sequence comes from Clostridiales bacterium, assembly GCA_031270945.1. Classification (GTDB taxonomy): domain Bacteria; phylum Bacillota; class Clostridia; order Lachnospirales; family WQUN01; genus JAISWZ01. The sequence continues at coordinate 1,022 of JAISWZ010000234.1, forward strand.
CAATCTCATAGCCACTTGCTTCCTGGGACACAAAGGCCTGAACCAAAACCACAGCCTTCCCGCCTTCGAGCCTGGTCTCCACTTTGTAGTCCTGGATAAAGGTCTTCGGGGTGAGGTACAGGAACACGTCTCTGAAGATCCCGGAGAGCCTCCAGAAATCCTGATCCTCCAGCCAGCTTCCGTCATTCCAGCGGTAAGCTTCAACAGCCAGGCGGTTTTTGCCAGGCTGCAGGTTTTTTGTGATCTCAAACTCGGCCGGGGTGAAGCTGTCTTTGCTAAACCCCACGAACTCTCCGTTTAGCCAGGCGTAGAAGCATGACTCAACCCCCTGGAAGCTTAGGACAACCCGATCCTTTAGCCAGTCCTGAGGAAGCTCAAAAAACCGGACATAGCTCCCCACTGGGTTATAGACGGTCGGGGCAAACGGAGGCGAAATGGCTTCCCGCTCTTCCCACGGATACCTGGTGTTGGTATAATGGGGATAGTCAAACCCCTGCAGCTGCCAGTGCCCAGGCACCTGGATTTCCGCCCAGCCAGACACGTCATGGCAGGGACTTGTGAAGCCCCTGCCATGGGATGCCGGGTTTTCCGAAAGCTGAAACTTCCAGCGCCCGTTTAGGCTTAAAGTTTGGCCTTTTATGCTGTCCGCATGAGCCTCAAGCCTGTTGATGCCTACCGTTTCCGGGTTGTTGTTCCACTCCGGATATCCGTTTTCCAGAACGTCATTCATCGCAAAAACGCCTCTATCTCTGGGCCTGATGGATCTACCGGATCGGATCTCAGGCCTGGAATGAACCTGCATGCCGTGTGCAAAACCTCGGCAACTTTGCCATAAACGCCTGAGCAATGATGGACATAGGGGCCGGAAGCTATCTTATGCTCTACAATCGGCCAATCCTTGAACTCAATCCAGCCGTATGTCCCTGTAGTGGCTGGGCCTTCAACCACTTTTCCTGTGGTGAAAAACAAGGAGTAATCGTCGCCGGCACAGTCAAACCGGCTTATTGTAACCTCGCCATCCTTTAGCCTTGACTTTCCTGTCCCAGGAATGCCTCCGTCAAATGAAGAAGAGATCGTTGAGCCGCTCGATGCAGAAAAAGAGCTTGGTGCGCCGCAATAGGCGCACGAAGGCGGAAAGTTGCCGCAATGCCAGAACAGCTCCGCATTGTTGTTTTGGGGATGCCTAACCGTTATGTCGGCAAAGAACACAGAACTCTCAAAGCGGGTGGCGGCTTGGGCTATCGCAGAGGTGATCGCTCCATGGACGTCAGTCTCGCAAGCCACAGGAAGCCCGCTATCCGCTAGCTCCGAAAACAAAAAGCAGCCCTGGATCCCGCCTATCTGCCTGAACTCTCCCCAGCAGCTGGTGGCTATGGATTCAAGCCCGTACTCATCCGCCCAGTCTTCTATCGCGTTTTGCATAGCCGCCATATAAGAGAGGCTTTCAGGCTCAACCTCTATCCCGTACCTGGCCTGGTAGGATTGGCTTCTTTCTATCACCCGCTCTTTTTCTCCAAGCGCTTTCTTGTACCGGCTTTCTAGCTCAATCAGGGTCATCGGCACAACCTCTATCCCGAACCGCTCCAAAAGCTGAAGCTCATTGCACTTCACTGACCAGAAAGTTTCTGGCCTCACCCCGATCTGGCCGACTCTCATCCCTTTGAAGCTTTTGGCTACCTGAGAGGCCGAGATGAAGTTTGATAAAGTTCTCTCGAAGATCGGATCATCCAGGAAGCAGTTGGTCATGTACTGGAATGGAACCCCGAACTGGCGCAAGACTTTTCCTGTCGCAAAAACGCCGCACTGGCTGTCTGTCATGCGGTTTCCCATAAAATCCGGAGCGTCATCCCTGGGGCCCCAGAGCAAAACCGGCTTTCCTAAGAGCTTGGCAGTCTTGGCCACAGCGTCCTCACATCCAAAGTTTACATGCGGGGCAAACAAGGCGTCAACCCCCAAATCCTGAAACCGCTGGAAGACCAGTTTGGCGTCAGCCCCGTTTTTTATAAGCCCTTCTTCGTTCAGGAAGTCTATGTTGACAAAGCGAACCCCCAGGCTTCGGAGCTTCTCTTCCGTAGCCCGCTTTCTGGCCAACGCGGCCTCGACGCTGCAAAAGTACTCTCCCGCCAAGTCCCGTCTTGTAGGCATAAGCCCAAGAGTTAGATTTTTCTTTTTCCTTGTCTTCTCTTTCATCTAATCACCTCTCGAACTGCGGCAGAAAACCTGCGCTTGCCGCGAACATCTCGTCAACCATCTCCTTGATCTCTCCCAGCGACAGCACTGCCGAGGTCAACGGATCATAGCAGATGGCGTGAAACACCTTTCGCTTGTCTCCTGTCAAAGAAGCTTCAACCGCCAGCTCTTCGCAAGCCGCGTTTATGTTGTTCAAAATCGCAAGCTCTGGCGGAAGCTTTCCGACTCTTATCGGCTTTATCCCAGCCTTTGAAGCCAGCACAGGCACTTCCACGCAGCAGCCTTGGGGCAGGTTGTCGATCAGCCCGAAGTTTCTGACGTTGCCGTTAAACTCGTACAAAGTCCCGTCTCCGATGCAGGCGTTAAATATGTTGGAGGCGTACTCGTTTCCCCGCTCAAGGCTTGGCGTTTCGCCCAGCCATTTCTCAAGCTCGGCCCGCCAGGTCTTTCCCCTTTCCAGGTACTCGTTGACGCTGTAGGCATGCACTCCAGGGTTCCAGCCAGTTCCAGGAAGGCAGTACTTTTCTATCAGGTCAGGCCGCTTTCGGTACCAGGCGTTGTACTCGGAGTTGTGCCCGCTGGATTCCGTGACGTAATAGCCCAAATGATTGAGCATGTCGTTTCTTACGATCTCCTGGTTGTAGATTTCAGGATCTTGCACCGCTTTCCTTATCTTGGGATAAGCGTCCTCCCCATTCACTTTGAACTCCAAGTACCAGGCCTGATGGTTGATCCCTGCGCAGAGATAGGTAACATCCTCTTCCTTTGCCCCAATCCACTTTGCCAGCATTGAAGCCGTCCCCTGGACGCTGTGGCAAAGCCCCGTGATATTTGCGCTTGTCGCCCCCTGCATGGCTCTGCAAAGCATGGCCATGGGGTTTGTGTAGTTGAGCATTATAGCGCGAGGGCAGTACTTTTCTACGTCCCTGCATATTTCAAGCAGTGGCGGCATCGTTCTCAAAGCCCGGAATATCCCAGCTGGCCCCCTTGTGTCTCCTTGGTTTATGTCAACCCCGTATCTACCTGGAATTTCCACGTCTGTCCGCCAGACATCGACTCCAGCGGCCATTATGGTGCAGACGACTCCGTCCGCTCCTTCCAGGGCAGTCCGCCTGTCAACTGTTGCCGTAACCTTAGCCTTGTGCCCGCCCAGTTCTACCAGCTGGCGAACAGCCCTTTCTATCTGGGAAAGCCTTTCCTGGCTGACGTCAACCAAAGCCAGCTCAGCGTCATCAAACGCCGGGTAAGTCAAAATGTCCCGCGCCAGGTTTCTTGTGAACAAGAAGCTGCCAGCGCCTATAAAAGCGATCTTTTTCATATCAACCCCCGATTCTGGCCCTACGCCTTCCCATTAGCTCCGCAAGCCCTTATCCATCTCTTGACAACCGCCTTGATCTTTTCCTTGACCGGCTTCACCACATCAAGGGTGTAAGGGTTCTCCCCAAGCCTGACAAGCTCTTCCCTCATTCCGTTCATGTACGCGCAGTGGATCGTCGTTCCCACGTTCACTTTGTTGATCCCGTTGGCTATGGCTCGCTTGATGTCCTCAACAGGTATGCCTGTGCCTCCGTGAAGAACCAACGGCGTGTCTGTCGCCGCGTTTATCTGAGCTAACCGCTCGAAGTTTATCTCAGGCTTTCCCTGATAAAACCCGTGGGCTGTGCCTATTCCCACCGCCAAGGAATCGATCCCGCAAGCCGCCAGCTCTACGGCGTCAGAAACTGAAGCCAAAAAGTCGCCTCCAGCAAAGTCGCCTTCTATCCCTTTCCCTTTTATCTTTCCGATCTCCGCTTCCACATGGACTTTCTTCGCTTTGGCATACTCAACAACTTCCTTGCTCATCTCTATGTTTTTTTCCAGCTCATGCTTCGAGGCGTCTATCATGACTGACGGATATCCATGATCCACCGCTGCTTTGCACAGCTCAACGTCAAAGGAGTGATCCAGGTGGTGGAATACGGGAACGGAAGCCTTTTTCATGGCCGCGACTCCAAGCGCCCCGCACAGCTCTATCCCAATGGCCCTTGCCACCAAGGGGTTTGACGCGATCATGATTGGTGCCCGCTCTTCCTCAGCCGCTTCTATTATTGAAAGAAAGTCCCAAATGTCAGAATAGTTGAAAGAGACGATGGCGTATCCGCCCTTGTCAGCCTTTTGAATAAGTTCATGCAGCTTGTCGCCGGTCATCAAAATCCTCCTAACTTAGAGCATATCCCAAAATTATATCCGAGGCGCCGGAAAAATCCGGCGTTGAAGCATTCGCCAGGATTTTTCCGGCGCCATTTCGGAATTTTGGGATATGCACTTAATGCTTCCAGTTCCAACAAAGCTTCTTGCAGTCGCCATGGCAACCTCCAGCCGCTCCTTCTCGCCAAGCCCCCATGCCATGCTTGCTATGTAGCCTGCGTTAAACATGTCTCCAGCGCCTGTTGATCGAACTGGATGCTCGATTGGCTGAGCCTCAACTATTCTAAGGCTTTCTCCCAGAGAGACGGCATAGGGCGCCGCGTGGATCGCGATCTGATCTACGCCTGTGAGCTTCTTGAGGCTTTCAGTCGCATTTGCCGCGCTTGCCGCGCTTTCCTGCGAGATGACAGAGCTTATCCCAAAGTGCCCGGCCAGGCAATTGGCTTCGTGAATGTTGAGGCTAATTGTAACCTTCAGCCCTAAAGCTCTGGCTTTTCTCATGGCTTCAAGCCCGCTTCGCAAAGCGCCCGGAGGGCGCTTTGCGATGTCGGCGAAATCCAGGAAAAGCTCGTGACTAGAATCGCCTAAACCCGCAAGCCCTTCTATAATCCTTTCAAAGTCAGGCATGTTAGACCAGTATCCCAGCGCCAAGATTTCCGAATCTCTGACCATCTCGGCCAGCTTCTCGCGTCCGACAGCGCTTTCCAGCCCGCTCCAAGTCAAACCCTGAACGGCGTCAGAATGGGCGAGCATAATCTTTCCGTCATAAAACTCCAGTATTATGCAAAGAGCGGGAGCGCCCAGGCTTGTCATGTCGCATTCCGTCAGCCCCGCAAAGGCGGGATCGATTTCTCCATCTCCAAACATGCCGATCAGCCTGGGCTTAACCCCAAGCGCAACAAGCCCTTTCGCTGTGTTTCCCACAAAACCGCCGCATTCCCTCCGCTTTTTTACCAGATTTGCGGCTATGCCGCCAGAATCGCGGCTTGACAGGAAGAGGCTGAAATCCTTGAGCTTTTCATAGAGAATGTAGTCGGTGGGGCCATTCTTTGTCTTGGCAACGCTCCAGGTCTCGTCAATGTACCCGTCTATGCCCATTAGAACTCTTTTTGCTTGCATTTGATCACCACACTTTTGATCTTATTGCCGGACAGGCCAATCCTCTCAAATCAAGATCATTCCCCAGGGAGGCCAGCTCCCTGGGGAATCGAACTGCATATCACGGCATTTCTTTAAAAAAGCTTATTTCGAGCCTCTTATCCCAAGCAAGGCTGGTGCGTTTCTCTTGTAATCGGCTGCTGACTTAGCGCTTATAGCCCCTTTTTCAGCCAGCTGATCCACAAGCTGCTTGCCAGTGTCTTTTACAATCGCAAGGAGTGCTTTGGCCATGCCCAGAATCGCGTCAGCGCGAAGGTATTCTTCGGATCCCCTGATCCGATCCGCTTGCGCCGCGTCATACAAAGCAAGCTCAACCGACTTTGGAACCGCCCTGTCAAAGGCGAAGTCTCCGTTTTTCTCGAAATAGCCAAGAGAGCGAAGCAGGATGGCAGAGAATTCCTTGAAGGTCACAGGCCTGTTTGCGTCAAGCAAAGTGTGCTCGCTGTTTACCCCAACCGTTATTCCCTGGGCAAAGGCGAAAGCGGCAATGCGATCTCCCCACTCTGGAACATCAGCAAAGGGGTTTAAGCCAGTGTAGTCATACGCCGCTTGCTCAAGCCCAAGAAGCCGCACGGTCAAGGCAATCGCTTCAATCCTTGTCGGTGCTCGATCCAGCTCATAAGATGGGCTCCCATCGGGATTTGTTCCGGTTCCATACAGAAGCTTCAAGCCGTAAAGCGCGTCAGCCAGCGGCAATGCGCTTTCTCTCTGCTCTATGATGTTTGAAGGTTGCGGTCTTGCAGTGACTGCGGGAACTGGAGCTGGATAGTATGGCGCCCAGATGGAAGGCAGGGCTGAACCGCTGTTTTCTGGCTCATTGCCTGGTTCAGTTTCTGGATCGTCTCCAGGTTCGGTTTCTGGCTCTTCTCCAGGTTCAGTTTCTGGATCGTCCCCAGGTTCAGTTTCTGGATCGTCCCCAGGTTCGGTTTCTAGCTCTTCTCCAGGATCATCGCCAGGTTCGGTTTCTGGCTCTTCTCCAGTCTCATTGCCTGGTTCGACTCCTGGTTCATCTTCAGGTTCGGTTTCTGGCTCTTCTCCAGGTTCGGTTTCTGGTTCATCTCCGGTTTCGTCTCCTGGCTCTTCTACAGGTTCGTCTCCAGGTTCGTCTCCCGGTTCGTCTCCCGGTTCGTCTCCTGGCTCTTCTACAGGTTCATCTCCCGGTTCGTCTCCAGGTTCGTCTCCTGGCTCGTCTCCAGGTTCTTCCCCTGTCTCATCCTCAGGCTCTTCCGCTTCAAAGAACGCTATCTCTGCAATGCTGTTCCAGTCCGAGAGGCTGTTGCCGTATCCATACAAGCGGGCGTACCTGGCCTCCACTGGATTAAATCCGTACTGCTCGTAGTCCTTGGTTGTTCCGCTAGACTGGCCGGAATAGGCCTGGACCCAGTTTTCTCCGTCAACCGAGAAGGCCAGATCGAAGACCGTATACCGCTCGTTTCCCGCGTGGAAGGCTATGGCGGCCAGATCTACGAGATAGGAGTCTCCAAAGTCATAATCGATGTAGATGTTTCCGTTGGCCGAATACCTGGTGGCCAGGTCATTGTCCCAGGAGTTTTCCGGGGGGTTTTCCGGCTGAGGGATGAACTGCGAGCCGCTT
>JAISWZ010000252.1 GCA_031270945.1 Clostridiales bacterium
GTGGATTTCACAGATGAAGACTATGAAAAACACCCTATTGTGGCGAGAGTCGAACTTCGCGCAGGATATCCAGTTGAACGTTTTGAAAGTTCAAATGATCTGTTGCAGTTTGGATACCATGGCGCATCCAACTATGATAAGTTCCCAATATCTGATTTAGAAGCTTCAAAGGCAACAGAAGAGCCTAAAGCAACCGAAGAGCCTAAAGCAACCGAAGAGCCTAAAGCAACCGAATCTCCTGCCACCGAAGCTCCCGCTGCTACAGAAGCGCCAGCTTCAACAGACGCGCCTTCATCCTGGGCCGCAGAGCAGGTTTCTCTGGCTATTCAGGCAGGGCTTGTGCCTGACACACTTCAGAAAAACTACGCAAAGCCCGTATCTAGGGGCGATGTGTCCAAGATATTTATCAGCCTGATTGAAAAGAGCTCGAAGATGAGCATTGACGAGTTCATGGCTTTGAAGAAAGTTTCGATCAATGAAGACGCCTTTACTGACACGAAGGACAAAGATGTCCTGGCGGCTAACGCTTTGGGGATCATCGCTGGGGTTGAGCCCAACCTTTTCAAGCCTGACAGCACTTTGACCAGGGCGCAGATAGCGGCTATCATAAATCGGATCGCTTCGGTTCTTGGAGTTGAGACAAGCGGATTCAGCCACAGCTTCACCGACGTAGCTGGCCACTGGGTTGACAAAGAGCTGGGATGGCCTGTGAAGAACGAGGTCATAAGCGGGATTGGGGACAACAAGTTTGATCCTGATAGCGATTTGACGACTGAGCAGGCGATTGCGATAACTTATAGGGCTTTGCTGAAGCTTTAGAAATAGGGATTTTGAGCGTGGCGCAAAACGCCACGCTTTTTAAATGCTCATTTAGATCCCTTTAATTCTCTCACAAAGCAATCCCTGCCATTTTCAAAACTCTTCGGAGTTTATGTCGCAATTTATCATATCCTTATGTATATTGTAATTTGACCTCCCATATAATAAGCTTGAATCTACTGGCCATTCGCAAGGTTGGAGCAAGGCCTGCCGTTGTCCGTTTGAAACTAGTTATGCTTGACCAGTAGATTTGCTGTCTTACCATATTAAGAGAGAGGCAGTGGTATAATTGATCGCTCCGTCGAGAAACATCCAATATCAGGGTTCGACGCGTCAAAGGCAACAAAGATACCCAAAACCTCAGACTACCCGGTTGAAAAGATAGATTGCAAGGCGCGCTGGAGCTCAGCGCGCCTTGCTTTGTTTATGCTCTCAGTTTTTATCAAAAGTTAGCAAGGCTGACTGCGCCGCTTTTATCCCGCTTGCGCTGGCTTGGGCCAATCCTCTGGTCACTCCCGCTCCGTCTCCGCAGGCAAAGAAGCCTGGGATGGTGGTTTCCAGGCCGCTTGTCAGTTCCAGGGCCGAGCTGTAAAACTTCACTTCAGCTCCGTACAGGAGCGTGTCGTAATTGGCTGTTCCAGGGGCTAGCTTGTCCAACGCATAGATCATTTCAACTATGTTGTCGATATGGCGTTTTGGAAGGGCAAGGCTAAGATCTCCTGGGGTGGCTGTGAGGGTTGGCTTGACAAAAGACTGTTTCAAGCGATGCTCATTTGTCCTGATGCCTTTTGCCAGATCGCCAAACCTTTGGACAAGCACTCCGCCTCCGAGCATGTTTGAAAGCGACGCTATATGCTTGCCATACCTGTAAGGCTGATCAAAGGGTTTTGTAAACCTGTTCGAGACAAGGAGGGCGAAGTTGGTGTTTTCGCTTTGCAAGGCGGGATCTGTGTAGCTATGCCCATTTACAGTGATGATCCCGTCTACGTTCTCGCTGACTACATGCCCATTGGGGTTCATGCAGAAAGTCCTGACTACATCGCCATACTGCTTGGTTCTAAAGTGGAGCTTTGACTCATACATGACGCTGGTGATATGCTCCATCACCTTTGCCGGAAGCTCTACCCTAACCCCGATGTCAACCTGGTTATTCAGGAGCTTCAGGCCGAGGTTGCTGCAGGTCTTGGCAAACCACTCAGCTCCTGATCTTCCGGGGGCCGCTATCAATTTTTTGCACAGGATCTCGCCGTCTTGGAGCCCAATGCGAAAACCTTCTGGGGCTTTCTCGATTGTGGTAACCTCGGTCTTAAACCTGAACTCCACCTGGGTTTTCAGGTACTCGTAAAAGCGCTTGAGGATCTCCAGGTTGTTTTCCGTGCCCAGATGCTTGACCCTGGCTGACAAGAGGTGAAGATCAAACATCAAGGCTTTTCTTTCAAGCTCCTTGGACTCTGCGCTGTCAGTGGAGTAGATCTCTGAGGTGGCGCCAAACTTTACGTTTACGCCATCAGCCTCATATATAAGCGCCATGACTTCATCTTCAGGCAGGTAGTTGGTAAGCCATCCGCCAAAGGACGTGGTGAAGTTGAACTTTCCGTCAGAGAAAGCTCCAGCCCCTCCAAACCCAGTCATGATCGAGCATTCTCCGCAGCTTACGCATCCCGAGGACTTCTTTGAGACTATGGGGCATCGCCTATCCCCTATCTCCCTGCCCTGCTCTATTACAACAACATTAAGGTTCTTCCCGCTTTGGGCAAGTTTGTTCGCGGCGAATATTCCCGCTGGCCCCGCTCCTATTATCGCTATGTCGTAGACCATTGCGTTCCTCCTTGAGTAGGCAAAATGATTGACGCTTGGGGCATATCGCTGGCAAAGCGTTTCGAGCTTTTCCAGCGCGGATATGCCTCGTTAGCGCCCTGTGAATATCATAACCCATAGTTTGGCTTTTTGTATATAAAAAAATGGTTTGAAACTTTTGGAGGGTCGCAAAACTTTCTAGGAGAATCGCAATGAATTTTATTCAGGGTTTCGCTCGCAAGAATAGTTCGCCAGGGATTTGAGCTTGCAGTTAATGCTGTTCATGTAGCAGATGTGCTCGCATTAAAAAAGGGAGCGTAAATCGCTCCCCTTTTTTAGCGTGGATTCATGTTAATTTAGAGTACAAATATGTCATTTTCTGAAGCCTGTCAAAACTGTCAACTATTCAATTCTCTTTGAGCCTCTTCATTTCCTTGCTCTGCGGCCTTGCGAAACCATTTATTGGCTTCTTCTTTATTCTGTTCTACTCCTTTTCCATCTCGGTACATCAAGCCTAATTTATACTGAGCATCTGAAAAGCCTTGTTCCGCTGATTTAAGGTACAAATTCACCGCTTCGGCATAGTCCTGTTCAACTCCAAATCCATTCTGATAACAATAGCCGAGCGCGTATTGCCCACCTGATGAACCTTGAGCAACAGATTTCTGAAACCATTTTACTGCCTCGGCATAGTCCTGTTCAACTCCTTCTCCATACAGGTAACAAATCCCATAGTTGGCTTGCCCTGATACATCACCTTGATCAGCGGCTTCCCGATACCATTTTGCAGCTTCGGCATAGTCTATTTCAACTCCAAATCCGTAATAATAACAATATCCGAGGCTAACTTGCGCTGGTGCGTAACCTTGGTCAGCGGATTTAAGGTACCAATTTACAGCCATAGCATAGTCTTGTTCAACTCCATTTCCATATTGATAATTAACTCCTTGATTGTACTGCGCTTTTGCGTTGGTAAAGAGATAAATAAACACAAAAACAAAGAATATGACACCAATCCCCACCACTACAATTTCAAGCATATATGTACTTGCTGTGTTTTTCGGCTTAAGACTATCTTCGCCAGTTCTATGTGTGCCTGAAGCAACGGTCGTTCCATTGCGATCATATACAGGCTTTGCTTCCGGCTGCACATCAACCACCGGATTTTTGCAAGTCTCCAATGCCTTTCGCATTTCGGCCGCAGTCTTGTACCTGTTCTCAGGATTATACTCGCAAGCTTTCAGTATTACTTTAGAAAGCTCTGGAGACGCAAAGGCTGGCGCCGGAATCTGCCCTCCATTCATTCGCTTTCCCAAAGCCTCGTCCCGCTCGGACATTTTCGGATTTGTTGAGTAAACGGAGATGAAAGGCATCTTCTGGTTGTTCAAAATCCGGTGCATAACAAGCCCTAGCGAGTACAAGTCAACTGTCGCGCCGTACTTGGTGCCCCTGAAGACTTCTGGTGCCATATAGTTCGGGGTTCCTGTGGTTGTGCCCGCTGTCAGCGTCCTCTCGATCTGCCTTGCTATCCCAAAGTCCCCAAGCTTGTAGTCGCCGCTCTTTGACACAAATATGTTTTCTGGCTTCACATCCCTGTGGATCATGCCTTTCTTGGCCAAACGCTCAAGGGCTCGGCATATGTCAATCCCGATGCTTATAGCGTCCTCCTCGTTAAGAGTTCTTTCCAGGGCTAAGCTTTCAAGGCTTTTCAGCAACTCCATGCGCAGCAGAATATTTTTGCCCGGCCCATCCTCTTTATCCTGGATCTCGTGATCCTGGTAACTGACTATGTTTGAAGTTCCTTCGAACTCCATTTGAAACCTTACTTCATTCATTATGCTTTCAACTTTTTCGTCTATGTACGCGCGAATCGAGGCTTCGCTGTAGCCCTCGGCCTTAAGGCTTTTAAGCTCCGAGGTTTCCTTGGGTACAGGTATGACCTTCAGCGCCGCAAAGTACTCGTGTCCAAGCTCCTTTCTGACGATCTTGTACACGCTTCCGAATGAGCCCTTGCCTAGCTCCTCCACTATGCGCCAATCGCCTCTATCGTATTTCTCTATGAATGACATGGCAGAATCTCCTTTCGCCCATATGGCTCCAAATAGGGGGTGAGTCGGGCTGTTTTGGAATGCCTTTGATACCTATATTCAGACTTATGTGCCACTCTATTATATCACATAAGGATGCTTTGGCGCAATTGCCGAAGGCGAAGATTTCTAGATTAAATCTCAAACACTTTTCCTGGTTGCATATGGACCGAGCGTCATTCGGCATAATTCTCAAAAATTCGAGCCTATGCAGGTTAAACGTTTAACCTGCATAGGCTCGATTTTCCGTTCCCTAAACCTCGGAGAATCGATTCATCGGAAACGATGAATCGATTCTTATTCTGCTCTGTCCAGCGCTCTCCATTGATCTTCATACCCTATGTACGAATAATCACGTGTTCACTTAATAGCGTCCCTTACCCTTTCTTATCCCACTTATCCAGCCATCTCGCCTCACACCCCCTCCCCTATCTCAGCTTATTCTCCTCCCGCCACTTTCTTGGCGACATCCCAATGTAAGCGTGAAAAGTGCGAGAAAATGTGAAGATGTTAGGGTATCCTACCATCGCGCTAATGTCGCCAATCGAATGGTTTGTTGCCTTCATCAGTTCGCATGCCTTGTTGACCCGATACTTAATTATGAAGCTCTGCGGCGTCTCGTTCATGAGCTCCTTGAAAATCTTGCCCAGGTAATTCCTGTGCAGGTTGCAGAAGGTTGCCATGCTTTCGACTGTTATAGGCTCTTGGTAGTGTTGTTCGATAAATGAGACAGCCTCTCTTACGTAAAACTCCCGCAAGCTTCCTCCCGCCGATTTCTTTCTCATGTCTGACGATGCTAAAAGCGCGTTTATGAACAGGTAAAAATGCCCCATCAGCTCATATGCCTGGGCGTTTGCGTGGTTTGTGATATAGAGCAGCTCGTCCCTCATTCGCTCCCGCTCGTTTACGTCATTCGAGATGTAGATCGGGCGATTGAAAGAAAAGCCTGCGGCAGCGATAACCTCTCGCGCCTTCATTCCGTCGAACTCCACCCAAGCATAGATCCACGGATCATTATTGTCGGCCATGTACTGGTTGTCCCGCTCTGGAAATATCAAGAACCCCTGCCCTCCTTCCAGATAGAATTCCAGCGTCTCGCCGTCCTCACCAGCGGTTATAAGCATTCCCCTGCCGGACAGTATATAGTGGAACAAAAAATGGTTTCTCACGGCTGGGCCGAAAGAATGCGAAGGCTCACACGCTTCATACCCAAACTGGTATATTGTCAAATCAAAAAAGGGCTCGTTCGGAAAAATAGAATGTCGAAATTTAGCCATATCCTCTATATGCCTCCTCTCAGGTTAAGATATATTATTTTAATGCAATGTGCGCTCAGATTCAACCGTTTTATCATGGCAAAGTTTGATGCAGCTGCGGAAAAACTTGCAGTGCCTATTTTAATTCAAAAGCCTTGGAGCGGGAGCTCCAAGGCTTTTGCCTTTATTCTTTTTTTATTTCAAAAAACCCGCAACCGAAAATGCCTGCTACTCCTTCACTGACCCCAGCATTATCCCAGCGATAAAGTAGCGCTGCAAAAACGGGTATATTACAAGCATGGGGATCATGGTTATGAAGACTTTCGAGGCGTTAAGCCCACGGTTTGACAGCTGGGTCAGCCGTATCAGCTCTTCGCGGGAAAGCGAGACCCCCTGCGGTATGTTTACAACCAGCTGCTTGATGTAGGTTTGCAAAGGATAGTACTTCTCTGTTGTAGAAAGCACCAGCCCCTGGAAGAACTCGTTCCAGTAGCCAACTGAGACAAAGAGAGCTATGGTGGCTATTACAGGCTTCGAGCACGGAACTACGATGCTGACCAGTGTGCGCCATGGGCCCGCGCCGTCAATGACTGCGGCTTCTTCGATCTCCTTGGGAAGGTTTCTGAAGAAGTTCATCATAAGGATGACATTGAAGACAGGAAGGCTCCCGCAAAGCACAAGGCCCCAGATGCTGTCTACCATTCCATAGTTGCGCATGGTAGTGTACCACGGGATCGTGCCGCCATTGAAGAGCATGCAGAACACGAGAAGCCACATGAGCAGGTTTCTGGCGCGAAAGCTGGCTCTGTCCCTAGAAAGGGCGTAGCCCAGCATAATGGATACAACCAAGGTAAACGCGCTTCCTAAAACTACGCGCTGGACGGAGATCCAAAAGCTGTTGAAGAACGCCATGTCTTTCAAGATTTCAGTGTATGACCGCAGGTTCCAGCCGATAGGCCATATCGTCACAAGCCCCGCCCCGGTTGCCGCCTTGTCTGAGACAGAGAGGCAGAAGGTGTACCATAGCGGGTAGATGCAGCTGAGCGCCAGGATGATCATTATCGTGTAGTTAACTATGTTGAAAACGTTGGAACTGATTGAAGCTTTCCGTTTCATGCTATCCCCCGCCCCCTAAAATATGGTGTAGTCCGCAAAGCGGCGCGCCAGCAGATAAGAAACGGAGATCAAGGCGAAGGATATGACCGACTTGAAAAGCCCAGCTGTGGTTGCCAGCGAATACTGAAGCTTGAACAGTCCCATGCGGTATACCCAGGTGTCGATGACGTCTCCTGTTGAGTAAACCATGGGATTGTACAGGTTGAAGACTTGGTCAAAGCCAGCGTTCAGGACATTTCCCAGAGCTAGCGCCGCCAGCAGAACTATGGTAGCGGTAAGTCCAGGCAATGTGACATGCCAAATCGAGCGCCATCTACCAGCGCCGTCTATCTTTGCGGCTTCATACAGGGTTGGGTTTATCCCAGCCAGCGCCGCCAGGAATATGACAGCGTTATACCCGAATTCCTTCCAGACGTCCGTGGCTACCAGCATCTGCCGAAACATCCCTGGCTCGCTCATGAACAGCTGGGGCTCTCGCCCGAAAAAGCCGAAAAACTTGTTTACGATCCCATCATAGCCAAATATGTTGATGACGATGCTTGCCAGTATAACCCAAGACAAAAAGTGAGGCAGGTATACGACCGTTTGCACCACGCTCTTGAACCTCACATGCGTGATCTCATTGAGCAGGATTGCAAAGGCCAGGGGCACCAAAAGGTTTAGTATTATCTTCGCCCCGGCTATGATGACCGTATTTTCTATGACCCTCATGCTTTCTCGCATGGTAAACAGGTATGTGAAGTTTTCCCAGCCAATCCAAGGCGAACCCAGAACGCCTTTAGTCGGGATATAGTCTTGAAACGCCATCAATACGCCGCCCATTGGCACAACGCTGAACAAGATCAGCCATATGACGCCTGGAGAGGCCATCAGGTAATAGGGCAGCTCTTTTTTGACGCGGCTCTTGTGTGCCTTAGGTGGGGCGGCAATGTCTGCCTTGAGATTTGCGGTCATACCAGGCCTCCTTTTCGTAACGTCCAAACCGAACATTCGGTCCGGGAGAAAAGAGCGGTTTCTTTGTTTTTGCATGATTATTGGTTTTGATTAACAAAATACAATTGGCAGCTGGCCATCACCACATAGTGGCAATTAGTGCTCGCAAAGGCCCCCAAGGCTCCGTCCGCAAGTTTGTGGCGTGGACAAACGAGCACAAAGATCTGGTCATTGATCGCCTGTGCTGCCAGTACTAAGAATCGAATAAATTTACCATTATGTGCTAAATCCCAGCGCCTCGGTTTTGTAAAACGTTAATCAAATCCATATAGTTGTAATTGACCTAAAAGATATGAGCGGAGGAGTCCTCCGCCCATATCCGAATCCCCAAATCTTATATTTAATTCAATTACTTAAAAAATCTCTAGTTATTTAATTGCTTAAGCAATCTTTACTTAAATTACTTTATAGATCCTTACTTAAGCGTCGCTACCTCTTTAAGCATCGCTTCTCCGCCTTCAGCCAGCCACTGAGCTGCAAACGCGTCAAAATCAGAAACCGGCTTCTTGCCTGTTATGACCATGCGGATGAACTCGTCCTCCAGAGATTCTAGATTGCTCCAGTAGCGAGTCATGACGTCGGTGTTGGAGTATGTTATTGAGTAAACTTCCTTGTCCGGTTTTCCTGTCGCCACTGGGCGATCCCCTACCAGAAGAGCGTACATCCTGTTAAAGTTGGGGTTATTGATATCAAAGTTGGAAATGTGCAGCCTGTCCTCGCCGTTAAACTTCACTACCTCGGTTACGCACTGCGCGTCAGCGTACATGAGAGGATACATTGATCCAGGTACGTTGTAGTCCTCAGCTGTCGCTTCGCCTTTGAGAACTTTGTACAGCGCCTCATACTCGTATTCGCACTCATCAACTGGCGCCATGACGTTTCGAAGCGGATACCAAGATATGGCCTCAGTGGTCTTGTTTGTAAGCATCGCTTCGTCCCGCTTGTAGACGTTGGTGATCTTTACGACCGCCTCAGCAACAATGTCACTTGCGCTCTTGCTTATCAGGGTGTAGGAGGTGCCAACTTCCTTCATGTGAGTGTTCCACTTGCCGTCATCTGTGTAGATCGGATAGGCTTGCCAATCAGCATCCGGGGTGTTCTTCCATATGTCAGCGTATCCATATCCCATTGCCCACCAAGGGCCAAAGAATATTCCGCATTGGCCGCCGTTGATCGGCTCAGAAAGGTAATCGCGAGTCGCGAACTCTGGATCGATAAGCCCTTCTTTATACCAATTCGCAAGCACTTCCAGAGCGGCCTTCGTGTTCGGTGATATTGTGCCGTACTCAACCGTTCCGTTATTGTCTAGCCAGTAGCCGGGATAGGCGTCAAAAGCTTGGAAAACAGGATCAAAAACGCCTGCTATGTTAGCGGAATTCAGGTAGTTCTGGTATACGCGGCTGTCCTTCTGCGCTCCAAGAATCGGAATGGTCTTTCCGCCCGCTCCAAGGTTCGCCTCTTTGAAAGCCCTTGCCACTGTCTCAATCTCTGATACAGTCGTCGGCGCTTCCAAGCCCAGCTTATCCAGCCAGTCCTGGCGGATGAACATAACGTTCTCGCCGTCTGTTGCAACAGAAGTGTTAGGCATTGAGTAAAGCTTGCCGTCAAAAGAAGAAATCTCTATAGCGCGACCGTTGGTCGTTTTATGCGTGTCCAATATGGCCTGGGAAGCGTAGGTGTTGAAGGTGTTTGTCAGATCGTAAAGCATGTCAGCCTTCACAGCAGCAAGGAAATATGTGCGATCTGGCGCGACTACCGCTTCTGGCAGACTGTTTCCAGCAATGCTCAAAGCCAGCTTTTGGTTGAAGTCATCTCCTGAAGCCGCTGTCCAGTCAATAATTACATTGATATTGAACTCATCCTTCAGATGGCGGGTGTAGACATTGTTGTCCACAGTGTCCCCGTCTGCCAGCGTAGCGTCAGTAGGATCTACCGCCATTCCGATGTGCACGTCAACTGGGCTGTCAAACTTCCCAAACGCGAGAGTGTCGCGATCAGCTGGAGTGGCAGGTGCATCAGGAACATTCGCCGCAGGCGCCTGGCTTGCTGGCGTGGTTTGTGCAGCCGGAGCGCTCCCGCTTCCGCAGGCTGACAGCGCTAGCATAACAGACAGCACAGCCGCCACTAGCATTAAAACTTGTCGTTTTGCATTCATTAATAATCCTCCCATTCAAGTGACAGGCAAAAAAATCCGCCTCGACTAAGCAATTTCCCCAAAAAAGCCCGGCATATGCGGAAATCTTTGGTGCTATCGTCTGCTCACAACTTTGGTGCAACTTAATCATATGCTATTTTCGCTTGGCAGTACATGTCACTAGGCAACGATTATATATCGATTTGCACTTTTATTCTTATATTTGTATTGTCAGTGTGCATTTTGCTATGTATTAGATTTCGCGAACGCATTAGTCAAGAACATTAAGTAATAAATTTTAATTATAACAAATGAGCAGACATGTGGCCAGGGTTAGCGCTTGCAACCAGTAGCGTTAGTGCATATCCCAAAATCAAATCCGCGGCACCAGAAAAATCCGGATGTTTGCTCGCAGAAGCCCGAGCAAACTAGTTGAAGCATTCGCCAATGAATAGCGTTGCCCGCTTTCGAATGGTAGGCCGCTCCCGCTAACGATAAGAAAGCCTGAATCATACCGTTCGTCAGTAAAGTGCGTATCCGAGTCCCATACTTGCTTCTCAAGCTAAATTTTCGCTCCTTTATTTCATATATCGTGCTTTTTATTGCTAATTCGACATATTTTTCGCATAGTTTCACGAAGCCTTGCATTATATAAATCAATCATTTCGCAGCATTCAGCTAACAACTCTCTTGTTATACCTACCATCCTGTGATATAATAATGGCGTTAACGAATTGGGTGGTGAAATATCCATGGCTTTGAAGAGTCTCTGATATTTACGCCAATCGTTGAAAGTCATCAGGCCAAAGCGGCGCGTCTACGAATTCGAAAGCGGGATCGTTCTACGTTTCCAAGTCCAGTCGAAGGCGGAACCGTGACGATAGAAATGTTCTTTAGGAACTACTGTCAACTACATATGAATGCAAGTTTACCAACGAGCGCTATCCAGCGTTAGCTACGCACTAAATGCTCGTCGGCATGAAAAACGATTGGGGGCCAAGAAACTCATGAAATTTGAAAAACTCAAGAAACTCACAGAACTCGGTCCATTCAAGAAAACCAAGAGCGTAGCAACAACCGTTATCGTAACCCTATCCATAGTTGTCGGCTTGACATTCAACTACGTTTGCCAGCTCAGGTTCATGTACACAGCGATGCTGACGTCCGACAAATTGGCTTACGTATACTTGGGCATTTTCTTGATCACCATAGTGGTCTGCGCTGACATCATTGCTATGCTGTTGAATTACAAAAGAGCCGTTGGCTATGCCATTGTGTTTGTTTCCCTTTTCTTTAGCCTGTACTTCATGTCGATTAACGTACCTATGATGTGAAACCCATGTGTTAATCATGCCACTGCAACGTAGTTTAGTGCGGCGGCAGTAGCAAGTTAAACGTTTAACCTCCTACGGGCGCTGTTTTTCCCGTCTCAAAAACCCAAAAACCAAAGCAAGCCCCGCCAACTGCGCGGGGCTTGCTCTTCGCTTCTCCTGCATCATTGCCGCTTGGCCAACGTTATAACCCCGTTCTCCCAAGAAACCTCAAATCCCATCAACTCAGCCAGGACTCGCATGGAGATGTAGTTGTATCCGTCAGCGTTTAGCGCTTGCAGTTTGACCCTTCGTCCGTTTACCACCAGGTTAACCTCTGACGCGGTTGCCTTTATCAAATCTTTGTCCGGCTCAGCCAAATCATCCTTTGTCGGCTGATAAGGCAAGCCTGACGCAATGCTTATCAGGTTTAAATCCGGATCCCACTCCACCGAAAACCTGTCATTGGTGGCGCTTAGGAGCGCCGCGAAATCCCTGATCTTCAGGTAGTTGAACCCGTCTACCTTCAGAGCCGGCACCGCTGTCTCTCTGCCGCTGACATTTAGCGTGTCGCTGGTCGCTTGCGCTGTCACTTCCGCCTTAGGCGCATAGACAGGGATGTTGTCTTGCTCCATGAGCTCTTCCACCGTCTTAAGCGCATTTGTCTTTGCCGCCTGCGTAGGCAACGGCTTCGCTGTAGGCTTAGTTATCGGCGTCCCAAGCGGATTAGGGGTTGGCGTAGAAGATGGCTTGGGTTGCAACGGAATCGGAGTAGCTGTCGCCTTGGGCGTCGCTGTAATGATAGATGGAGGCTTGGGCGTCGCTGTAATGATCGAAGGAGGCTTGGATGTGGGCTTAGCCGTAGGCGCAGGAGTCGCTGTAGCCGAAGGTTTGGGCTGGGATGTTGATGTTGGCAGGGGTTTATCTGTCGCCGTTGGCAATGGCTTGTCTGTTATCGAGGGCTCTGGCTTATCCGTTATCGAAGGCTTTGGCACATCCGTTATCGAGGGTTCTGGCACTTCCGTTACTGTTGCCGCTGGCACATCGGTTACCGTCGGAACTGGCTCCACTGTTACCGAAGGCTCTGGCGCATCCGTTACTTCTGGCACCGCTTCCGAAGGGATTGGCGTCAGCGCCGAATCAGTGGTCGTGCCCCCAGGAATGTCTGTTGGCGATGGCTTGACGGGAGGCGCGGAGTCATCTACCTCCCACATGAGAAGCGGATACCCGTCCTCGCTTCTGGGCATTTTCCAATCTGAATCGAAGTTCCAGCCCAGGGATCCATAGAACTCCTGTGTCTTCTCTTGCCCTTCTGTCAAGGCGGGGCAGCCGTCGTAATCGGCGCCTTGGATGCCGCCCAAAGCATAGCTGTTGTACTTGCCTATGTTCGCGTTAGACGTGATAACGCTTGAGGTTCCGGATTCGGATTCAATCGATGGAGAAAGGACGACTGAGTTGGATATCAAAAAATTGGTTTCAGATCCGGACTTGTCAACTGCGATTCCGCTTGCCAGGATCTTTCCGCTAATAAGTCCAGAGCTATAGGTCTTGTCGATTATGCGAGTAGGCAGGTGCATCAGCGTTCCAACTATTCCGCCAGCCCACTGTCCGCTTATGTCGCCGGTGTTGTACGAGTTTTCGATGTCACAAGACCGATCCGCCAACCCTGCGGCTACGCTATCGCTTACAATTTCCCCTTTGTTGGTTGACAGCTTTATTGCCACATTTGCGCCAAAGCTGCTTATTAGGCCAGCCGCGTTGCACAAGTAGTCGTGCTCGTAAGTTTTTGGAGGCAAGCTCGCTTCGATCTTTCCATAGTTCCCGCAACGCAGTGTTTGTGATGGCTCAGCGAAAGCCGCAAGGCCGCCTGCCAATACAGCGTTGGATATCCCGCCAAGATTTCCTTTAGCGTCTCCTAGCACATATCCCTTGTTTGCGCAGTCAACAAACCGGCTATTCGCTCCATATCCTATCAGCCCTCCAGCGTACGCCTGCTTATCCTTGCCAGCCAGGTCGACTAGCGCCAGTATTCCTCCGCTATTTACGCAATGATCACAACCTAAGCCAGAGACAACACCCTGGTCAGGGACATCAGTTACCTTTCCAACAAGGCCGCCTGCATACGCCAGCATGCCCCGGGTACTTGAAGTGCCTTCTCCTGCAATGGACTCAATCATTCCGAAATTTGAGCAATTGGAAACCGCTCTCCCATATATGCCCACAAATCCTGCCATTCCTCCAGCATAGCCATTGGTATTCGATATTATCTTTATGTTTCCCTCATTTACGCAATCAACAAAATTTTCGCCTTCTCCAGCAATCCCTCCCCCGTAGACGTAACTATTCAGGGTATTGTTTACAGGACAGGTCTGCTTCGCGGTCACATCTCCGTAGTTGCGGCAGCCTACGATTGATGTTGTGCCTAAGCTTCCCTGTGAGTTTCCTACTATTCCTCCTGTTGACGATATTGAGTATGACTCCCCTGTCACGGTTGCCGCGTTGCAGCAGTTAGCTATATGCCCATCCCCGCTTTCCAGATATGCCAAGCCGACAAGGCCGCCTACAGTCGCGTGAGAGCTTTGTTTTTCAGCTGTGGCTTTTGCGGAAACCAATCCTTCGTTATAGCAGTTGATGAAGTAGTAGGTCTGGACATCAGCCGACGCCGCTAAAGCTCCAGCATAAATATCGTAATTCGATCCGCTCACCAAAACATCTATATTTGTGCCTTCCATCCCCAGGTTTTTGACGGTTCCGGAAACCGTGGCAAATAGCCCTGCCTTTCTCTTTTCTCCTGTGACCGTCATGTTTCTGATCACGTGCCCCTGTCCGTCAAATGTTCCGCCAAAGCCATAAATACCCGCTCCGCTAATAGGTGTCCATTCCGCCCCAGCAAGGTCTATGTCCTCTGTCAGGATATAGTCGGCGTTTAACTGATATAACGGGTCTTTCCCGATTTTCTCCAAATCAGAACGGCTTTTTATTTCAATGGAGTTTGCAATAGGCTCCTCTATCCTCGCCAGGAACTTCTGGTTAAGCCCGTAACCCCCCTTGATCGGAGAGTCGTCGGCATAGGAAAGCCTAAGAGTGTATGTCGACATTATAAAAGCCACAACAACAATGATAGATATTGCGCGATTGATTTTCACGCACAAACCTCCTTTTGCCTTGCAGTAATAGATTTTGGGTTGATTTAAAACATTATTTCAGGATTCGATTATATTTGAAATGTGATTTTTATGATATGCGCTTTGCGCTGATTTCAAGGCTTTCTTTATTTTTTAGAAATTGCCCTCTTTCGATATTATGGCTGCTTGCATCTCACAA
The DNA here is from genome assembly GCA_031270945.1 of Clostridiales bacterium. GTDB lineage: Bacteria > Bacillota > Clostridia > Lachnospirales > WQUN01 > JAISWZ01. The sequence goes on from JAISWZ010000252.1 coordinate 14,837, forward strand.
TATGCAGTTTTCAAATGCCTTTCCTCTATGCCACGAGCGAAAAGAACTAGGTTTTCGGTTGGAAAAGGTGGGTTTCCACATGGAAAAACAGGCGAGGATTTTGCAAATGTTTTTTCTCGCAAGCATATTATCCCAAACGGTTATATCGAGTAGTGAAACTTTGATTTCAAAAAAATATTTGATGATTGGTTTTTCGAAATGTTGATTTGGGTTTGGGATTTGGAATCAATCGAGCTTGTTGTTTAGGGGGTATTCTGGATTAGCAAGCAAAAAGAGAGTTGCCAAATGGCAACTCTTCGAAATGTCTTGTATTAAAGCTTCTATAACGCCTGTTTTGGGAATTTGTCAGGGTGCGCTTTCTGTGAGAGACTCTAGGGTATCCCGTTACTTTCCTGTTTTCATTAACTGCGCGTCTGATTTAGGTAGTCGGCGAAGGATTAGCTGATTTACAGGGTTTTCTTTGAGGGCTATGTCAAACCTGAGCAAGCCCTCTGGGCAACTACTGAGGCGTTTATATCAAGTAGTGAAACTTTGATCTGAAGAAATTTTTATGTATTGGCTTTTTCGAAAGATGATTCAAGTCAAGCTCTGATTCGAGCCTATCTCTTCTTGTATCCAATCGGTTTTCTGGAATCAAAAGCGAATTGTCAAAAGTCAGTTTTTCGAAACGTCATCTGTTTACATTCCTAACCCTCCCATCTTGGATATTTCTCAGCAAAAAAGAGTTGCCAAAAGGCAACTCTCCAATATGTCTTGCATTAAATTTTCTATATCACCCATTTTCCGGGTTTTCTAGCTCTTCAAATATCTCGGTTTGCCGCACCACACCAACATGCTTTCCGTCGGGCATATCACAAAACTTACGCCGCCTAAAAAGCCTCGCGAACGCTTTAGCGCTGGCTTTGCCTTTGGCTAAAATACATTTGGTATAAGCTTTGGGCCATGCTCCTGGGATCCAGTGCCTTAAACTCGCCGTACGCGCTGTAAAGCTGTTCGATAAAGCTTTTTTCAAATTTCTCATGTAGCTCGTGCGGCCAAAGGCCATGCTGCTCAAATAGGGTAAAGACCAAGACAGCTATCCACTCCAGGGGTTTGCCGTCTATCTTTTTGTCAACCCCAGTCCTGTACTTCCGGACAAAATCCGGGCTGTCGCATTCCAAGAGCTCGAACAAGCCCTCCACACTGCAATGCCTAGGCCTGGGATTTCCAGAGAATATGTCTTTGAGCAGCTTGCTGCCAAGGATTTCATAGCAGAAAACAAACGGATCGTACCCGTAATCCTGGCACTCCCTGAACATCAAGCAAGTGGTCTTCTCATTCGCAATCCGTTCCAATGGCTCTTGATCAAACGGCTCAAACGACGAGAATTGCTCTGATGACTGATATTGCCCCATTTGTTGAAATGGCTCAAACGGCTTCAATGGCTCGAATGGCTTAAATGGCGCAAACGGCTTCATTGGCTCGAACGGTTTCAATGGCTCAAGCGGCTTCAATGGCTCTAGCGGCTTCAACGGCTCTAGCGGTTTCCAAAATTCCAAAAATGCTCCCCCTCTTATGGTTATGCGCTTAAATAGCGCAGGCCAAAATTCATATATTTCCCTGCCTGACAACCTAGCAATGCTTCTAATTGTAGCCCCCTCGGTTTGGCCTAACTTAGAGTTGATTAAGCTCGGAGCGCATCCCATAGTTTTTGCAAGTATAAAAGGGTACGTGTTAAAGCGCTCGATTGTCTTCTTATTTGTTAACTCTAATGATATGCCGTAAGATGCGCTCCTATTCGCCGACCCTTATTCATGCTATTGTATCAGATATTCCGGATCAGATCACAGGTAAATTCTTTCTCATCCCGCTTTTATGCCCCATCAAGCCCCGCTTCCAACCTTACCCTCCATCTCCGCCCTTCTTGCTCAAACTGCAATCATCCACAAAACCGATTTCCTTTTCAAAGTTTAAACCAGTAAATTTCACCCTTCTCAATCCATATATTGCTAAAAATTTTTTCTCGCCCTCTATTGACAAGGCCCCAGGCTGATGTTATTATTTAAACACGCACTAACACAATCGAACACAAAAACCTTCTCAAAGCGCCTTGTACTGTTCGATACTAAACATATGTGTTTCATATAAAACAGCAGATGACATGGCCAAAGCCATTGAAGCCTATATGACCACAAGCGCAACATTGCCTAATCCTCAGGCTTTGTAAGCGCTCACTAAATGCGTATGCAGACAGATTATTAATGGACGCTCAGACGTTACCCGCCAGACGCCCAAAATGATAGGAGGGGATAAAACATTGAAGTTGCGCCGTTTGCAGCTTATATTCCGGGCGTCCCGCCAGGAACGGCTCAATGTCAGGCGCAAGCGGCTTCTCAAAGCCGCAGCAATTCGGTTTCTGTTTGCAACTCGGATCAAACGCACAGACCCGAAAGCAAGAATTGTTTGATTTAGAACACGCTCTCGCTCAAACTCTTTGCCTCGCCCGTTTGTGAAACTTGATAAACACGTATTCACTAAACGCGTGTTAACTACACGCCCGAACGAGCCATTAAAAACTTAAAAATCGTTAGCGCAAGCGGCCCCTCTGCTCATGAATTCAGCGCCCTGGCATCGCCAGCCCGTTAGGGTTCATAAAGAACATCTTTTGTTGCACTTTACTTTAATCAGTCTTTTTTTGTTCAATCTTTTTCAACCCGGCTTTTTTTAATCACTCTTTTTCAATCAGCCTTTTTAATCAGCCTTTTTCATCCCGGCTTTTCCAACCAAGCCCTGCACCATCCCAATCAACCTAAAAAGGAGCTACCCAGCATGAAAAAAGCAGCCTTACTGCTCTTCTTATCCCTCCTGTCCCTCTGCCTCCTGGCAGGATGCGCATCAGGGGGATCCAAGAAAGTGACGATCCGCTTTGCCACGCAGTCCATAGATCAGAACTCAAAGGTTCTTCCTGCCTCTCTTGAGCAACTGAAGAAGGATTACCCCAACATGGTCCTAGAGGTCGAGGAAAGCCCAGGAAACGATCTCATAACGAAGATCAACACCGACATAATGGGCGACAATACGCCTGACATCTTCACTTTCTGGCGTCCAGAAGCGAAGTGGAGCGTGGACAAGTACATCGAGATGGGCGCACTGGCCGATCTGAGCGAATTGAAAAACGACCCTGAGTTCAAGGATCTGTTCGCGGACTACGCTTGGCGTACAGCTACCGTAGACGGAAAGGTCTGGTGCATCCCCAGGTTCAGCTTCTTTGTAGAATTCCTGGTCAACAAGACAGTCTTTGAGGCAAACGGGATCCCGCTTCCCACTGACTGGTCCAGCTTGGTAAACGCCACAAGCGCTCTGAAAAACGCTGGAGTGATTCCGTGGGCTATCGACACAAAAGAAGGGCTTGATGACTCATCCAGGCTTTTCAACGCAATAATCAACAGAAGAGTCGGAAACGCCAAAGGCTTGGAGCTTCTCCAAGGCATCAGAAGCTTCACCGAGCCTGACGTAGTTGCGGCCCTTGACCTCTTTATCGAGCTGGCAGCAAACAACGCTCCGCCAGACGCCTCTTCCCTTGACCTGAACCAAGTGATCAGCAAATATTTGAATACCGGAAAAGCGGGGATGGTCATAGGCCATGCAGGACAGATCAACCCGAACCTGACCGACGAGGCTATGGAAGACCTTATTCCTCTTTCCTTCCCGTTGACTCCAGACGCTGTCATAAGCGCTCCTTCAGCTGAGCAGGATCTGACCAACCTGGTCTACATCAGCGCAAAGGCGTTCGCCGATCCTGAAAAGAAACCAATCTTAATCGAGTTCCTTCATAGGCTCTGCGGAAAAGCCGCTGGCAAGGATTACGTAGAGATCGAAAGACAGATGCTGCCTCATCTAGGCCTTGACATAGACCAGAGCAAGATCGTGCCATTGCAAAGCGCGGCAATGCAGATCGCAGAGTCAAACCCAGGCGACAAATGGCT
>JAISWZ010000499.1 GCA_031270945.1 Clostridiales bacterium
GCCCCGTCAAGCATTGCTGGAGATCCGGCCTTGGCGGCGGGGGAAAAGCAGATTTTCGCGTCTTCCAGAGAAAACAGGCCTACAGGGCTTTCGGGCAGTCCGTAGATATAGACGCCAGCGTACTCAGCGCCAACGCATGAGACCCTTTTGCATCTTACGCCCCGTATGGCAGGGGTCGACTCGTCAACAGGAAGAGGCGCCTTGGACTGGACGCTTTCGTCATGGCCGTCAGCGTCGCAAAAGTAAAACATGTTAATTACAAAGGGGACAAGCACCCTCTCCATTACGATGTCAGAAAGCTCAACCTCGTCAATGACGCTGGCCCTGCCCCTTCTGGTCTTGACCCTAAGCCCTCTGTCGGTGTCTTGCATAAGGCAGCGCTCAACTTTGACCCCTCGGACTCCGGATGATGTTTCGCTGCCTATCACAACAGCTCCATGGCCTCTTCTGAGAAGGCAGTTTCTGACCAGAATGTTTAACGCCGGGGCCGGATGGTTCTGCGCCATGTAATTTCTTCCGCTTTTAATAGATATGCAGTCATCCCCGACAGAAATGTCAACTCCCATGATCCTGGCGTTAACGCAGCTCTCGGGGTCTATCCCGTCAGTGTTCGGGCTGTCATGGGGGTTTTTGATCACTGTCCCTAAAATGTCCACCCCTTCGCAGCAAAAAGGGTGCAATGTCCAAGAAGGGCTGTTCATCAGCTTCAGCCCCATGATCAAAAGATTGTTGGCCCGCACAGCGTAAATGGTCCTGGGTCGGCAAGCCGTCTTTATCCTCTTGGGGTTTATCCACCATCCTCCAGCCTGGGCGTTGGCATCTATCGAGCCCTCTCCCGCAATGGCCACGTCCCTGGCGTCAAGGATGGTTATTATGGAGGCGTAAGAGTCTCTAGGCGTTCCCTCCCAGGAAGCGCAAGGCAAAATGGTTTCGCCTTGCTTTATATAGCTGGCAAGCACAGGATATTTGGCCTTGTCAGCGCCGCCTAATAAAGTTGCCCCTTTGTCCAGATACAAGAGAGTTCCTGAATGGGGAAACAGGGGGTATGTCAAGTATGTGCCAGCGCCAAGGAACACTGTCCCTCCGTCCGGGCAATCATCCAGCGCCCGCTGGAGGGCTTCGGTTGAGTCGCTGCTGCCGCTGGCGTCAGCGCCATAGTCCGCTGCCAGGATTAGCGCCGACTCGATCTCGGTTTTGAAGCAAAAAGCCAATACCTGTCCGTCCGGGAAAAGAGCCCTGGCGTCATAGCTTGTTCCAGGGGCCAGTCCACAGAGCGCAAAGACATTGGTGCTGTATCGGCCCACAAGCAAGCCATTGGCAAAAACCTCAAAATCCTGGCTGAAGCGGTGGCATAGCTCAGGGCCGCAATCAAGCTCGAAGCAGGCCGAGCGCCGTGATATGCGTAGAGCGCGGATTGTTTGGTTGCGCATCGTAAGACCCGTCAACCTTTCACCCCGCCAGCCGTTATCCCTTCAACAAATTGGTTCTGGGCGAGGAAAAACACGACAAGCGATGGGATAATGGAAATGAGCGATACTGCAAGGACGCGATTCCATTCGAAACCCGCGTCGGCGTCCATGGACAATTTCACAAAAATGGCGGCGGGATACTTCGCCGGCGTCTTGACGTACAGAAGGGGCCCATGAAGTCGTTCGAGGACCACATGAATTGAAACAGGGCGCAAGAGACAAGCGCCGGCTTCATGGTTGGGGCGATCACCCTCATGAGTATCTGGAAGGAGTTGCATCCGTCAATCATCGCCGCCTCGTCAAGCTCCTTTGGGATGGTCCTCATGAACTGGCACATCATGAAGACAAAGAATGTGTCAACGGCAAATAGCGTTGGCACGATTATAGGCAGGTACCAAGGGGAGTCTATCCACCCCAGCCTGTTGAACAGCAGGTATTGGGGGACGTTCAGGACAACCTGGGGCAGGAAAAGCGTGCTTATCATAACCGAGAACAAGAGCCCTTTGCCCCTGAAGTTGAACCTTGTAAAGCCGTAAGCGGCCAATAGAGTGGAGAAAGCCGTGAACACGACCTTGGGCAGGACATAGCTGTAGGTGTTGAACATTGACTCAAAGAGGTTTATGTCTCCGCCATAGTCCTTCATGGCCTTCACGTAGCCGTCAAAGGTTGGCGCCTTGGGTATCAGGCCTATCCCCGCGAATATCTCGTTGTTTGGCTTGAACGTAGCCGCCAGCATCCACAAGAGCGGGTAGACCATGAAGAACCCAACGCCAATCAAGACCACGTATTTAAGCGCTGACATAACGCGCCTTGCTCCGTTTCCCATGCCAGCTACCTCCCGTCCGTTTCATCGCCATAGAACACCCAGTACTTCTGGCTCACGAAGGATATGAGGGTAAATACCATGACAATAGCAAACATGATCCACGCCAGCGCGTTGGCCATGCCCATTTCAAAGCTTGTGAACGCGTAGTTGTACACAAGGAGGCTGATCAGGGTCGTTGAGTTTCTTGGCCCCCCTTTTGTGATTATATAAGGCCCGTTGAATTCCTGGAACGCCTGGACAAGCTGGGTTACCATGTTGTAGAAAAAGACCGGGGTGATCAAGGGTATCGTGATCTTGAAAAACTGCTTCCATTTTCCCGCCCCGTCTATGGTCGCGGCTTCATACAAGTCCTGTGGCACCCCTCGAAGCGCCGCCAGGAATATGACCATCGCGGATCCGAATTGCCAAACCCTCAGCAGGCATATGATCCAGATGGCGTAGTTGGGGTCAGAAAGCCAAGACGGGCCCTTCAAGCCGAGCATCGCAAGGCCTCCGTTTACCAGGCCCTGATCCCTAAAAAGCGCCTGCCACAATACCGCAATGGCGACGCTGCCTCCAAGTATCGAAGGAATGTAGTACGCAGTCCTAAACAAATTGACCGCCTTTATCTTGAAGTTCAGGATGTACGCTATGAACAGCGCGGCCACAAGCTTGAGCGGCACAGTTATGAAAGCGTACTGGAACGTCGTCTTCAGCGCTACCACAATCTTTCTTGTGGTGAACGCGTCGACATAGTTCATGATGCCGATTTCCTTTATCCCCTTGAACAAGTGGAAGTCTGTGAAGCTGTAGATTAGGGATGATCCGAACGGATAAAGCTTGAAGACCAAGAATCCTATCAGCCACGGCAGTATGTAAAGAAACCCTACATAGCCCTTTTTCTTCTTCTTGGCTTTAGCTGGCTTTGACATGTCATGACCCCATTTGCGAGGGTGGTGCCCATCCGGGGCACAGCCCTAATATATCCTGACGAGCGCTCGTTGCCCGCCTCAAAACCCAGTCGGGCCGCTCCCGCTAACGATAAGAAAATTCTAAATCATACCGCTCGTCAGCAATCCAAGCGGGCGAAAAGAAAGATTTATTTAACAAATGTTTTCGCCCGCAAGCCTATCTCTTTTCCAGAACCACACTTCATCTTAGCAATCGAGCCGCCTTGGGGGCGGCTCGATTGTCTTTTTTATTTGATTTAAGAAAAAAGGCTGCGCTTCCCGCAGATCATCAGCTGGCGAGAGCTGCCTCAATGGCTTCTATCAGAACGTCAGCGCCCTCTTCTGGCGTGTAGTCTCCATAGGACACTCCAGACATAGCATCATAGTACGGGCCGTCTGTGTTCTTCAAGCCTTCGAATGTCGGATCCAAAGCGTTGGAAGACCAAGCCAGAACTCTCTTGTTGGCCTCGGCTACGATAGGATCAAGCAAGCTGTCCTTGGTGCAGTAGTCAAACGCAGCCTTGGACAACGGAATTCCGCGCTCAGACTTCATGATCTTGGCGCCTGTTTCGTCGTTAAGAAGGAAGTTGATGAGTTTCGCGGCCTCTTCAGGCTTCTTTGCCGACTTGGTGATTGCGAAGCCAAGGGAAACCTTTGTGAATCCGCCCTTGTTGTCGCCAAATCCGGTAAGGTAATCGCCAACTACAAAGTTTTGGCCAGGGTTAAGCGCGGCCTGGAACTTCGAAGCGGATGAGTCCCATTCGAAAATGCCGGCATACTTGCCTTCTATCCACTTCGGGTTCTTGTCAAGAGAAGCGGCGCCGTCTCCGGTAAGAGTCTGGATTGTCGGGATAACATGGGCTTTCTCAAGCTCGGTTATAAGCGCGAGCCCTTCAGCGATTTCTTCCTTGGAATACTGAAGCACTCCGTCTTTGACCCAGTCTTTCCCGTACTTGCATTCAAGCGCCCACACCAGGAATATCATCCTGTCGTATTCGCCCATGGCGATTGGATAGTAGTCGTCTCCAAGCTTATCCTTGAAAGCCGCTCCTGCGGCAAGAAGTTCATCTTTGGTTTTGGGGACAGCTATTCCAGCGTTCTGGAATGTCGTCTCGTTCCAATAGAATATGCGGCCTGTCATAGAGACGGGGATAGCCAGGAGCTTTCCGTCTATTGTGCACTGCGCTAGCGCTGTGTCAGCGAACTGGGAGAGATCGATGTAGTCCTTCATTGTGTTCAGGTCTACAAATGTGCTCACTCCGTCAAAAAGATAAAGCCAGTTCCAGTTTACTTGGTTCATGTCAGGCGCTGAATTTGAATAGAATGCCGTGGACATGCTGGCTTCCCATCCGTCCCAAGCTCCGTATGTCGTCTTCGCGGTCACGCCTGGGTTGGCTTTTGTATAGGCGTCAATGGCGTCTTGGGTTGCAGTGTGGCGAGAGTCGCCGCCCCACCAGGAAACAGTGAGCTCGACAGGCTCAGGGGGCGCTTCTGTAGGAGGCGCGGTTGGCGGATCCGTAGGAGTTTCGGTCGGCGCCGTTGTTGGCGCAACTGGCGCGGCAGTCGCGGCCTGAGGTTCCGCTGTGGCTGGCGACGCTTGTGAGGCGCAACCGGCAAGCGCTGTAAGCGCCATTAAAACTGCGAGAGCAAATAACGCGAATTTCTTCATTCTAGCTTCGCTCCTCTTTTTGTCGCGCGCATGCAGTCTACGCGCTTTGAAAATATTCGCGGCTGGATAGGGCGTAAGGGCTAAAAT
>JAISWZ010000534.1 GCA_031270945.1 Clostridiales bacterium
TATTTTAATTCTGATTTTTGACGAAACCAAAATATCTAAGTTTACAACTTCTTTATAAATGTAATGAAACACCATTAGACTTCATCTCCCATTATTTGCTTGCCTCTCTTGCATAGGCAACCAAAACGTCTAGCGAAAATTCAGGCTAAATTAATATAAGCTTTTAACTTTTCATGTCTGCCACTCCGGATCGATTTTGCTTGCCTCTTCCAGGAACCAATCTGCATTTCCCTTCGTAACGATGCCTTTTCTCACCAGCACATCTATCTGCTTTTCATTGCTTCCATTCCAGTTTTATGCTCAAGACATATCCAAGCATTGCGATAATTTAGAGCATATCCAAAAATCAATTATAGGACTTGGAAAGCAGCGGGACTTGTAAAGCAACGGGACTTGTAAAATAACGCAAGTTTGCTCCTGCCTGCTCGTTAATGCCAAAGCAAGCATATGCTTGCGGAATTTTATTCGCATTACCCGCCTCTCGCAAGCATAGTTGCGTCTTTGTGGAAATTTGGGATATGCGCTAAGCGCATATCCCAAATTAAGTTATTCGGCTTGGAAAAGCCTGCGAGTCCGTTTAATGCCGTTTTTTCCCAAACCGTAAATCCGGTTCTAGAATATCGCTATTCTATGTTTACGTGCGTCCGCTAAACTATCATCGCTTTTACCACAGCCATCCCCAATAGCTTTTTGACTTCAGGCTGCTTGATTTTGTAGTCTCTACAGCGTCAGGATCCTTTGCAGCAAACCTTGCTTCCAGCGTGCGATCATACTCGGCTTCAAATTTGTAAGTTTCTGATTCTTCGATCAATTCGTCGTCTTCGTACCAGCCTTCAAACACGCCTTTTCTTCCAGCAACTGCCTTCGCGGTTACGGTTCTTCCCAAAAGGCTTTTTTCTTTCACAGGAACGACAACGCCCAAAGATGAATCATTCGTGTCGTATTCAAAGGTGACAAACATGTCTTCGTAGTCGCCCTCGATCGTCGGCTCAAGCTCATATCCCCAAGGATCTACAAGGGTATAGCGAATCTCAGTTCCTTCTACGTCCTTGTCATAGTCCGCTTCTTCGTACGCCGGAAAGCTTCCTACGTATTCGTCGCCTTCAACAAAGTCGATCTGGTTGTAGATGACTGCTCTGTACGCTGGCCTTGAATAAGCTGCTTCAGCGGCAATGTACGTCATGTGGCCGTCTTCGGTTGCCGTGATCTTGACTTCGCAGTCTTTGTAAGCCGGAATGTCAACATCAACTTCATACCCGTCATACTGGGCATCTGAGTTCCAGTAGGTGCTTGCTGACCTTGCCTTGTACCGGAACACAACCTTTTCGCCTTCATAGACCTCGACATTCGCTTTTGCCGAGAGCATCAGGTGAAGCCTTCTGTACTTTCCGTTAAGGTTTTTCGGACGCTCTGCCGCGAACGTGGGGATGGATATCAGCATCCCGAGAGTTACGAGGATTGCCAAAAATGCGACTGCGCTCTTTTTCATAAGTGCCTCCTTGGATTCCGCTTAAACACGCACCATCCTTGCTGGCGTGTCTTCAAAGCACATCTACTGCGCCTTTTGCGCTAGCGAGATCTTGCGCCGCTAGCTTTTCTTGCATCTCCATCCTCCAGCCAGGGTGCCCTCAAGCGAAATCGCGCTTTCCGCTTGTACCTTTGGCCGATTCGAGAATGACCGGTCCAGCGCCTTGTTGTTTTGCTCCCTCAGATGCGCTTATCGTTAGGCCACGCAATTTGTCCGTTTTAAGGGTATTTTGTGGGTCACTAAATATAATGACACCTAGCGCCGATTTTGTCAATACAGTTCTAGCAAGAAATTTTGCGATACGCTCTTCAGATTAACCGTTTAACCCTGGATTAATCAGCCTTTTTCACAATTGTCGTTTAGTGAGAATTGCAGGAAGAAGCTTCCTGGCAGGGCTGGCCATCCGATTTCTAGGGCGGCTAAAGTTTTAGGCCTGCGCTTAAACTCGACACCTCACGTTATAGATGAAAAACATCTAAATGTCATATCCCCATCTTCGCTTTAGATAAGCCTTAATATCCTAGTAAAATTCAAATAATTTCGCTCATCCAAAGCCCCTGGCTGAATCCAGCCAGGGGCTTTGGCTTCTGCTTAAATCAGTTCGCCCTAAAACTTTGGGGCAGCGCCCAGCCCCGGCGCTCGCAGCGCAGCGCCTACTTCACCGCCTCCTCCAAGATCCTCTCTTTCTTGAAGAATTCCGCCATCTCGGGCATCATCCCCAACAGCACCGCAGGATCGAGCGCCTTCTTCACATGCTCAATAGATCCTGTCGTCTCAGCGACCATTGCGGCAACGTCTATCCTCTGCTGCAGATCGCGCCTTTCTTTTTCCTCGTCAACCGAGCCTGGCGACTCCATTCGCCGCATAGCCAAAATGATCTGGACTAGCGATTCTGATGGCACCAACTTTTCCATGCTATTCTCCTTTGCCAAGCGCCCCCTCGGGCCTTGCGCGCACACTGACAAGCGCTTCGCAAGCTGCTTTATGCCAACCGGGAAAATTCCCGCTTCGACGCCTGCCCGCGTTTGTCGTAATTTCGTCGATCTTGCCGTCCTCTTTATAATGACACTAATAGCTAGATTTGTCAAATACAAATTTGGCAATTTACTCAAAGCCCATGCGGGCTGCTTTAGCTGCTTGCTGGCCCTTTCAGCCTTAACGCCTCTCTGTCATCTGGCTACTTTCTTGCCCTTTCAGCCTTAGAGCATATCCCAAAATTATATCCGAGGCACCGAAAAAATCCGGATGTTTGCTCGCAGAAGCCCGAGCAAACTAGTTGAAGCATTCGCAAGGATTTTTTCGGCGCCATTTCGGAATTTTGGGATATGCTCTTAACGTCTCTCTATAATCTGACTTTTTTCGCACTTTCTCGAGTTAAACGTTTAACCTCCCCAGGGTGCCACGTCTGGCGCTCTCCAAGCTCTCCAAACCTCTTCAAGCCTCTCCAAACCTCTCCAATCCTCTTTAATCCCCTTCAAACCTCTCCAAGCCTCTCCAATCCTCTTCAAACCCCTCTAATCATCTCCAGGCCCGCCCCTCTCAGCCCACCTTAGAAGTTCATTAAACTAAGCGTTAGCCCCTCTCGAAACATGGATTATCATAGCACATAACGCCTTTAAATTAAGCCTAAATTAGGCTAAAATCCATATTTCTCCCCTATCCTCTACGTTTCTCAGTCTTTCGGCAAGCATTTTCCTGGCGCATAGGCACTGATTTTGGGGTTGCAAACAACTAGCGCAAAACGATATAATTAGATGTTGATTTCCGCCAGGACGCCGCAAGGCGTCTTGAATCGGGCGCCGCATGCGCAGCTTGCGGCGGATTGTGCAAGCCCTGATGCTTAGGCAATTGTGCTGCGAGTCGCTAGATCGGGAATGTGTGTCGTTGCGGAAGCGGGCCCGGCTGGCTTCAAAAGCGCAGCGGCGATCACGTTCCAGTTTTGGTCGCTCGCCAGTAAAGCGCGGGAGGGGGAAGCTAGTTGGAAATACTGATAATTGTTCCTGCGGTCGCTGTCGAGCCGCAGCCGCACGAAGAAGAAAGCTTAGAAAGAGAAAGCTTAGAGAGAGAAAGCTTAGAGAGAAAGACCGAATCCATCGAGGCTTCTTGCGTTAAAACCCTTCTTGCGGATCTGTGCCATGAAGAGTCTTTTAAGAAGCTCTGTGTCAAGTCCGTAGTGGACTTTGAAGAACTGGCGCAAAAAATATATGAAGCGCCATTGGGAGAAATAGGCGGCAAGCCTTGGCATATCAGCCAGCTGGTCGCGCTGTCCTCGAAGGCTCCGGCAGATGACTCAGCCGGGGAAGCGCGATCAGCTCAAAAAAAGCTAGTGGAGGCCATAAAGGAATTTGCCTCTGATGAAGCGTACATACAGCGAGTGGAAAGCAAGCTCACAAAAAGCATGGTTCTCTCATCATTAAAAGACTTCGCGGCAAGCCCAAGACGGCTCAACCGCGAATATGAAACCATGCTCCAGCTTCTCAAGAGGATTGGTGCGGACTTGCCCCAAGAAACGCTGTATGAGCTGAGGGCCCGCGTATGCGTTCTGGCCTCGGAGTCCCGGCTGGAGGCTGGGCGAAATCTGGCGGAGGCGCTTGGCGCCCTTGCTGTTTCCGAAAACGGGGTGGTAGTCGAGATCGCAGCCCGCGTATGCCAAACCCAAGCGGCCTCGTCAGATCTTTCCCAAGCCAACATAAAGCTTCTATTCAGCTCTCTGGAAGAGATTGTACAGGTATTCCCCAAAAACGAGGGAAGAAGGTTCGTGCTTTTTTCAGGCGCTTATCCCCTGTCTCCATGGCTGGCTCTTTACGCCGCCCTGTCAAGGCTGGAAATAGCCACATACGCCGGCCCTGGGAAGAACGCCTACCAAAGGCAGCTTCCTATCTCATTTGATCCCGAAATAGCTGAAAGCTACAAGTATTACCTGGAGCATTTGAGGGCCTGCAAGGGAAGCAACGCTTACAGCTTTCTCTTGCGCCATGGGCTGGCTGAGGAAGAGGACGGAGTCCCCCAGTCCACAGCGTTTGGCGACATCATGTCTAAGCCTGACGCAGGAAGCGGAGTGCTTGGCTACATCTACGTGAACCGCACTGTCTGCTGCTTCTTGAACCAATATATCCCCAACCACTCCCATCCAGCCAATGACAAGATAAAAACCGACGTCAAGTTCTACATGGACGAAAACGGGACATACACTGTCAGGCATGAGATGTCAAAGGAAAAGGGCGCGGTTGAGTCAGACATAGACATGCTAATCATAAGGAAAGAGCCCGGCAAGCCGGGACGCTCCGGGATTTTGTGCGAATGCAAGATATTGAGCCAGATATTCGCCCCCGCCAACAAGTTGGAAAGGCAAATCCGCATTTTCGCCAAACTGGCTTCCCAATTCAACAGAAATGAGCGCCCAAGGCCCTACGGGTTCGACTTTGACCGGATATCCAGAATCACAGAATTTCGCCTTTACGCCTATGGAATAAAAGGAGAGCCCATGACGCTTGCGCTTAAGGCCCATAGGGCTGACGAGCTCTACCGGATCTGGGCCGCTGAGTTCGACGGCCAGAAAGCTCCGCCCTTTGGCGTCTTCCTGATAGACGTAAAGCAGGACTCAAAGCACGTCGACGACAGATCCAGCCGCAAGGGCCTGGCCTCGTTTCTGGCCAGCCCAATAAAAGACATTGAAAGAATATTTGTCAAATAAATTAAAATAAATAATTAAAAAAATTAAAAATTAAAAAAAAAAAAAAATAAAATAAAATTTCTCTGCGAAGTAAAGGCATGCTTCAAATAGACCCATGCCCTAAATGCATATCCCAAAATTGATTTCATGGCGCGATTTGCCCTTGGGCAAACGCTGCCCCGCGCCTTTTTTGAATTTCGAGATATGCACTCAATATACTAGGAGGCACCTAATGAATAACAGCTATGTAACCCTCACAATCGGCCGCCAGAAAAACATAGCCCTGATTGCTCACGACGGGAAGAAGGCCGACTTGATCAGATGGTGCGAAAAAAACAAAGAGATCCTTAAGCTCCATTTCCTTAATGGGACGGGCACCACCGCCCGCCTCATCACAGACAAGACCGGGCTGCCCGTTAGGGGCTTCTCCAGCGGCCCGCTTGGCGGCGATCAGCAGATAGGGGCCAAGATAGTTGAGGGCAGGATAGACCTGGTCATCTTCTTCTCTGACCCCCTCACCGCCCAGCCCCACGATCCAGATGTCAGGGCGCTCCTGCGCATAGCGGAGGTCTATGACATTCCCATCGCCCACAACGCGGCGTCTGCTGACTTCATAATCAGCTCCCCCTTAATGGGCGAGGAGTACGTGCACTACGTTATTGACTTCAACAAGAACGTCAGAGACCGGGCTGACGCGCTCCGCCAGTAAGGCGCCGGATAGCGCTTGCCCAATGATCAAGGGCCAATCGCCAAAATCATCGATCTTTGCGCCGATCTTCCCCATAGGATAAATTTGAACTATGCCATGCGGACCTGCCCCCGCTTGTTCAGCCCGATGCAATCAGCGCGATGCCGCTGGCAATATTGGCGCAGGCCAGGCCCGGACGCGCTGGCAATCCAGAAAAAAGCCAGAAAATCAGTACTTCTTTTATCTTTAAGCAAATCTTAATCTGCTTCTGAAAAAAATTGATTGCCAATCCAACTCTTGAGCGATATAATAATATTAATGAGCCTTTCAGGCTACTTTTGCTGAAACCTGGCTCCTCCATAGGACAAGCATGCCACGCTGCCAGGCAGGGTACATCTGCCCCTCAGTGAAAGTCCCTGCCGTGGCGCATTCGATATGCGCAAAGCCGTCGAAAATACGGCTTTGCCCTTTTTCCTTGCCTGACACACGCC
>JAISWZ010000573.1 GCA_031270945.1 Clostridiales bacterium
CTCTCCAATAAACCCTGGTTCTAGGCGGAAGCGTTATGCCTGGATCATATGCCAAGCTATCCAAGTCAGGCTTTCTTCCAGAGTCGCGCAACAGCTCTTCAAACGAGGGATCAAGGGACAGCTCAACCCTTGCAAATTCCGGGCGGGCAGAAACAGTGTCTTCTACAACCCAGGACAGCTTCAGGCTGTCTAGGCAAAACCCCAGAGGGTTTGTGATTCGGTTTGCTTTCAATCGGCTTATCTTCAAATCATAGCCTCCTTGGCATGAAATCGAATCGTTTCGCTACACAAATTTCGGATGACAAGAGCGGCTACAGGTCACGCCAGGTTCTCCCGTTCGCAAACTTTCCTTCTTTTATCTCCAAGTCTATCTTATCCGTTTTCTTCATAATCCCAAACCCCAGGAGAAGGACCAGTATTCCAAGCATCATGATGACGGGCCAAATGATTACAGAGAACCTCATTACAAATATGGCGCTTTCTGGCTGGACTTCAGCATTTGGAGCGTATTTTCCCAATGTCAAAAGCCATCCTGCCATTCCTGCCGCGAATCCAGCCCCAAGCTTCTGGGATGCGCTTGTGGCACTGAACATGACGCTTTGAACAGGAACTCCGCTTTTCCAGTAGAGGTAGTTGCCGACGTTTCCGATAAAGGCCAGTATGCTGGCGAAAGCTGGAGCGTAACCAAAAGCTTTGATGGCCATGCCCAAAGCCAGAAACATGACATTTGCTCCACCAAGCCATGAGATCAGGCTTCCTATGACGCTTGAGCATATTCCGCAGATGAAGGCTTTCCTCATCCCCAACTTCTTTGCCAAGGCTGGAGCGAAGAACATCCCTATTGCCATGGGAATAAGTCCGGCAAATGTAAGGTAGGCGTTCAGGTTCTCATCACCCAGGTAGTACTTCACAAAATAGATCATGTTGAAGCTTCCGACGTTGGTGGCATTCACAAGGAAGAACACGGCGACGGTCATGTAGAAGTGCCTGTCCCCAAGCATGACTTTAAGCATCTCTTTGGGAGAAGCCGAGCTTTTGTCCTTTGGCTTCATGCTGGCTCTTTCCTTGGTGGAAAAGAAAGTCACAAGTATAGCCAGGATCGTGGCAATGGCAAACACTATTGCTACGCGTGAATAGCCATCCCTAGGCCCTCCAAGCAGACTCCTGTACTGTGGCACAAAACCTGCGGCAGCGGCAGCCACAAAGAGAAACAGTGCTGATGAGCTTCCCAACCTCATCCTGTCATGCTCTTTATGAGAGATATAATTTGATAAAGTGTTGTAGGAAACGGCATACGCTGTGTACGCGAAGACGTTGAAGATAAAGTACAGGCAAGCGACAAAGACAGTAGTTCCATTGATGCCAAGCGTTGCTGGGAAGTTGAAAGTGAGGATCAAGAGAAGTCCCAGGATCGGCGCTGTGAAGAGCAGCCAAGGCCTGGCTTTGCCCCATCTGGTGTTTGTCCGCTCAATCAGAAACCCCATTCCGAGATCGGACACTCCGTCAAACACTCTTGTGGCCAGAAATATGGTTCCGATAAGAGCGGCTGACGCGCCTACAAAATCAGTCATGTAGATCAGCAAGTAGGAATTGAGAAGCGACGCCGAGAAGTTGGCGGCAAAGTTGCCCATGCCGTAGCCAATCACCTCAGGCGTCTTTACCCTGTCATTGTCAAGGCCCATTGCATCCCTCCATTGCTTGCAGCTTTAAGGCACGGCAGTTGTCTGTCCATGAGCGAGCCTAGAAAGACTATTGTCGCCATTTGGCTGTTATGCCTAAAGCAAAACCTCATGCACAAGGCCATTTTAGGCAACATTGCCTCATTGGGCGCGTTTAGCCGAGGCGTCTCTCGGCAGCATACATGCCTCAAGCTTAATTATAAATGCGCCAGGCAAAAAAGTAAACATGTTTGTGTCTGCAGCCAGAGCTCGAAATTTCGCAGATTATCGCGAATTGCAGTTGCATTCCTCGCGCTCTGAAACTATAATTAGAGCGTATCCCAAACAGGGCATCAAAGCCTTGAGCCCTTGTTTTGGGGTATAGCAGTTCCGCTCAGGCAACGCCATAGAACAGGGAGGTCATCGTTTGGTACCAACGCCTGAAACAAATGACAGGATAAGCCATTGGCTTGGGGCGCTGAGAAAGGATTTCTTCATTTCGCTTGGAGAAATAAGCTTCAGCGCGTTTTTCACGTTTGAAAAGCTGGATATTAAAGACGCATTGTCTCGCGAGTTCGCTCCCGTCAAGCCAGGCCAGATATGGGGAGCTGACTGGAAGTATGGATGGTTCAAGGCCCAAGTGGACATCCCTGAGGGAATGTCAGGAAAGCCTATCGCTCTTTCCATAAACACAGGAGGAGAAGCGCTTCTCTATGTTGACAGGAAGCCTTTTGGAACTGTGCGGCATGGAGACTTGCGCTTCAGCCACCACTTGATCGAGGACAATGTGGTTGAGAAAGGTGCGCCATTTGAGCTTGTTGCCGAAACCTACAGTGGCCACTGGTTCCCTGGTTGCGTCACTGGGCCCGTTTTGGGCGGAGCGCTTGAGCCCGGAAGCGCCGATGCAGTCAATAACACGAGCCATTTCGGCCTGTGGAATGAGGACGCCTATCAGCTCTGGATTGACGCTTACGCGCTCAATGACTTGATGGAGACTCTGGAGGCGGGCTCTTTGCAAGCGGCGAAGATAGCTAAGGGCCTTAGGAGCTTCACTAACATTGTAGACTTCGAGCAACCCCTGGAGGGCAGGATCGAGGATTACCGAAAGGCTAGGGCTGAGCTTGCCCCTCTCTTGGCGGCGACAAACGGATCAACAACTCCAGAGATGTACGGTGTAGGCCATGCCCACATTGATGTCGCCTGGCTATGGCCAATTCAAGAGACCGCAAGAAAAACTGCCAGGACTTTCGCCGCCCAGCTTCGCCACCTGGAAAGATACCCTGAATACAAGTTCATACAGAGCCAGCCTTATCTGTACAAGCTTTGCAAGGAAGACTACCCTGACGTTTATGAGGACATCAAGAAAGCTTCCAAAGAGGGGCGCTGGATTTGCGAGGGCGCTTCCTGGGTTGAGCCCGATACTAACATTGCTGGCGGAGAGGCCCTCATTCGCCAAATCATGCATGGAAAAAGGTTTTTCAAAGAGGAATTTGACGTTGACTGCAAAGTCTTTTGGCTTCCAGACACTTTCGGCTACAGCGGCGCTCTTCCTCAGATATTGGCGGGGTGCGGCTTGAAATACCTGTTCACGCAAAAGATCTTTTGGACCTACAACGAGTCCGAGCTCTTTCCTTTCCACAGCTTTTCTTGGGAGGGCATAGACGGATCAAAGGTCAAAGCGTTCCTTTCCACAAGCTATGGTTACGCCACAAACCCCAGCGCATTGAAAAGCGCATGGTCGCAGAGGCGGCAACCTTGGCAAACATTGGACAAGTACCTGATGCCGTTCGGCTACGGTGATGGTGGAGGCGGCCCTTGCAGGGATGACATGGAGCTTGGACTCAGGGCTAAAAACCTTGAGGGATCGCCAAAATTCTTATTCAAGAGCCCTGTCGAGTTTTTCGAAGACCTGGAAGACAGCGGCAACACCTACACGGGCGAACTGTATTTCAGCGCCCATCGCGGTGTGTACACTTCTCAAGCCAAGACAAAAGCCCTTAACAGAAGGGCAGAGTTTGCTCTTAGAGAGGCCGAGGCATGGGCTCAAGCGGCTAAAATCCCATATCCCAAGGCTCAGATGAACGAATTGTGGCAAATAGTTCTTCTGCATCAGTTCCACGACATACTGCCTGGCTCTTCTATCGCCCGGGTGTATGAGGAATCTGAGGCTGCAATGTCAGAAGCGCTTGGTTCCATCCAGAAGATCACTGCGGACATGGCTGGCTCCCTGATCTCTCCTGGCAACGGGATAGCTGTCTTTAACTCTTTGTCCTGGGACAGGAAAGCATTGCTGGAACTGCCTGAGAGCTTCACAAAAGGAGCTGTGACAGACACTGGCGAAAAGCTTCCCACATGCGTGGCCCATGGCAAACGCTATGCTAGCGCTGTAATCCCGTCTTTCGGAGTTTTAGGAATTCTTCCTGATGACAGCGAAAGTCCTGCTACTGTCAATCCCTCTAGCGCACGTCTGGAAGATGGAGGCGCTGTCCTTGAAAATGGGCGCGTTTTCGTTAAGCTAGACGCTTGCGGAGAGATCGTTTCGCTGAGCGTGGATGGCTGGATCGCATCATCAGGCCCCATGAACCGCTTTAGGCTCTACAAGGACACACCAAGAACCTTCGATGCCTGGGACATAGACGCTGGCTATGATGAATGCGAGGTTATTCAAAACGTTGACTTTGCTTCCATCAAGCTCTCGGCCAACTGTCCTCTTTCAAGCTCGGTTGTGGTCGAGAGAAGCATTGGCAACTCCAGCATCAAGCAGACAATCTCCCTGGATGCTGACTCGACAGTGTTGAAATTTGAGACGGCTGTAGAGTGGAACGAGCTTCACAGGCTTCTAAAAGTGGATTTCCCGACATCCGTCAACGCGACTGAGTGCGCATGCGAAATCCAATTCGGCTATATCAAGCGCCCAGCCAGAAGATCCACAAGGCGCGAAATGGACATGTTCGAGTTCCCAAATCAGAAGTACACGGCCTTGTCTAGCTCATCCAGAAGCGTTGCAGTTCTTAACGATTGCAAATATGGAGTTTCTGCCTTGAATGGAACTATTAGCCTGACTCTCCTTAGGGCTCCGTCAGCGCCAGCTTTTCGCGCAGACAACGGTGAACAGAAATTTACGTATGCTTTCACCGCTTCGACTTCCTCATTCCAGGAGTCAGACATCATACGCCAAGGGTATGAGCTCAACGTAAAGCCATTGGTTTTAACTGGCCTTGCTGACTCAAAGAGCTTTTACAGGGTTAGCGCCAAGAGCGTCATTCTGGAAACCGCCAAGCCCGCCGAGGATGGAAACGGAGTTATTCTGAGGCTCTATGAGGCAACCGGAGGCCATGCGAACTGCAGCATTGACGCAAGCCAGGAGTTTGGAAAAGCTTACTACTGCGACCTCCTTGAGGGAAATATAGGGGATGCCGACATAAAGAGCTTGGAGTTCAAGCCCTTTGAGATAAAGACCATAAGGCTTGCGAATTGATAACATCACAAAAAGGAAGCGGCGCTAACCGCTTCCTTTTTACCACCGAGAGAAAAGACTAGCGAAAACGTCGAAAGATCTCCTGATGTTTTCACTCCGAGTATGATGTTCTAAATTGCTACGCTCTCAAAGTCGCCGCTTTCAAGGTCTATCAACCATCCTCGAAGAACGCTGTCCCTATAATCGCAAGCGCAGTTAAAAACAACTGTGGATCCAATCTGGCGAACTCCATTGTCTTCATGTATGTGCCCATTTAGCCAGATCTTTGGCTTCTTGGCCTCTATCCAATCCCTGACAGACTTGCTTCCAACCCTTGCGCCTGTTGTGATCTTGTCACCGCAACCGTAAGGCGGCGTGTGAGCCACCACTATAGAGTCCTTTCCTCCCTCCAGCTTGCGAAGTTGATACATGAGCATGTTGTCGTTCATTTCTCGGTTGGTGTTGAAGGGGGTTGAAAGGACATGCTCAAAGGGCTCAAATTTCCAATTTCCTATAATTTCGGATCTAGTCATCTTAAAGTCGCCTGAGTAGTCAAACCAGTCATCATTTCCCAATATGAAGCGGCC
>JAISWZ010000594.1 GCA_031270945.1 Clostridiales bacterium
CCAAAGGTTTTGGGATGCGCTCTACTGGCCTTCAGAGAGTTCTTGCGCCATAGCCATCAAATTTTATTCAAATTTCAATAAAACAAAAGCGGCGAAGCCTCAGCTTCGCCGCTTTCTAATCGTAATTCACCACCCCAAAGCTAGTCACGGTTATCCAATCGCTAAGCTTTGAGTACGACCTTTCCGCTATCTCCATCGCCCGCTCTGGGTCAGTCACAAAGCCATGGGTGTTGGGGTTAAGGTACAGATTGTCAAACTCTTGTATCGTCAAGCCTTCTTCATGCATTATCTCTGCCGCCCACAAGGGGTACCATCTTATGTGCCATGGCTCAGGCGAGTAATGGTTGATGTATTCCTTTCCCGCTTGGAAGCTTACGATGAAGCCGTATTTATATCCGTTTTCCGCGATCCACGCGTCAACCTTCTTGCTGGCGTACCTGACAGTGGTCAGATCTGCGGCATATCCCAAATGGTGCTCCGAGTGCCCAGGCCTGCTGTTTGTCATTTCAACCGCTATGTCTTGGCGCGTCCTGATCTTGCTGTTGTAGTTTACTGTCTGTGCCGCTATGCTTCTGTATGTATTGTTGAGGACTAGCGAAACACCCTCAGCTTTTGCGTCGCTTTTCATTTGAAGCCAAGCTTCTCCAGCTTCCTGCTTCCATAAGAATCCGCCATATCTGGCCAGATCTGCGGGCTCAAAGGAGTCATCCAGCTTATGGTTTTTGTCGATAACAGCAAAGACGCCGTTAGGGTCCGCTACCTCTTGTATGTCTGAATAAGGCTCCTTGTGCACTCCGATATTCACCTGCAGTATGACCTGCTCCGCTGGAAGGTCTGGGTTCTGCTCCTGGAAGGCCAGGTAATCGGTGAAATTTAGGGGATTGTAGTTGACCGCCCTGGTCTGCAGCAATATGTTCTTGATCCTTAAGCTGCGATCATTGGTGCAGAACTGCTTTTCTATCCAAATATCCGTCTCCACCGCCCCTACGCTGTCCAGGTCAACCAGAGCGTCCAGCATCCCTGCTGAAATATACATCACGTCTTCGGCAATCAGCGCCGGAAATCCTGGATCTACGCTTTCGCCGTTAACAAATACCTCCATCTCACCTATCTTAAATGTTCCCAGGATTCCATCTCTGGTGTTTACGGCCACTGTCTGGGCATCGCTATTCCAAAACACGACGCAGCCGTAGTATTCGAGCAATGGGTACGCTTCCATGAATCTCTCGTTTTGATACAGCAAAGTTCTTACTTCCGCTTCATGAGAGTTCAAGTAAATTTTATGGTTATTTTTCAAGGGTTTTTCGCGAGGGCTTTTGTCTGTCGCTTCTGCAGACGATGGAGTTGCCTCTTCAACAGGCTCGGGAGTTGCCTCATTAACAGGCTCAGGGGTTGCCGTTTCTTCTGCAGATACTACGCTGGTATCGTTCAAATCTGTCACAACTTGCAGCTTAACCACTACAAGGCACAGCAGCAAAGCCGCTGCCGCAATCAAGAATCGCGTGCGCAAAATATTCGCCCTCTCACAAATGCTTGTTTTCGCTCCGAAGCTTGCTCTACAGGCGAAAAATCTTTGTTTCTGCTTTGAGCCCGGGAGGGCTCGATTTACTCGAAAAGCTCAGTTCATTTGGCTCATGGCATAAACTTAAACTCGCAATAGCCAATATACTTTTTTATTTCCATTTTAATTTCAACATGCTATAATTCTAGAAAAGTCAAAAGTGCTTATGTGTCCCGAGAGGAGATAGACTCATGCCATGCCGCACAGAATTTTTTGAAAACAACTTCGAGAGCGAGCCCGAAATAGAGATAGAAAAGCACAGCTCCCTTTCCCTGAAGTGGTTCCAAGAAGAGAAGGACGTTCTCTCAAGCCTGATTGGCGCTGAAAACATCGAGAGAATAAGGCATATCGGAAGCACTTCGATTCAAGGAATGCCAGGGCGGCCCATTGTGGACATTTTGGTCGAGCTCAGGCTTAACGCTGACGAAAAGCAAACGCGCGCAAAGATAGGTTCCAGATATCGCTTGATAGGCGTTGATGGCGAAGGGACTCGCTGGATCTATCAAAAGCGCTTCATCGTCTACCTAAACAAGAGCATTTCTTGGAACTGCGAGGCGTTTCGCCACTACCTGCTCAAGCATCCAGAAACCGCAAATCTGTACACGGACCTGAGAAAAGGGTTGCAAGAACGGTATCGGCTAGAGCCCGCCAAATATCATGACGGCAAGCTCCCCTTTATCGAGGAGGTAACCCAAAGAGCCAAACTTTTGTCAAAGGCCATGGCGCTCCTGGGAAAGACTGTAACGCTCTCTCTTTCTAGCGAGAAGCTCTCTGGAGGATCATCATTGCCAGCTTATCCAGGCCTGTGGCCAGGCGATTCCCAATTCGGTCAGTGCATGGCGTACGCAATAGGAGCGGAAGAGAGCTCAGGCCCTTTGATGGTAACCGCCGTGATTGAGCGCATGGACAAATGGGAGCTTGCGATTGCGGCATGCCCATCCAAGTTGGATCTCACCCAGCAACATATAGAAGAGGCCCTTTCTCTCAACTTTCCCTGCAATGTCTCCTGCTGCCATGAAAAGTCTGTAGGGTTTATCCCCTTCCGCAGAACCCAGGACGGCTTGGAGTACTTGCTTGCTCTTCAAAGCAGGCCGCTGGCATGGAGCTTTCCCAAAGGGCACATGGATGCCCATGAAACAGAGCTGGAAACCGCCCGCCGCGAGGCCATTGAAGAGATCGGGGTTGAGCTTGCGCCCATCCCGGGGTTTCGGACAGAGATCGAGTACTCCATAGGAATCGGGCGATACAAGACGGTTGTCCTTTTTCTTTCCGAGGTCAAAGAAGTCAACATAGCCTATGGCGATAGCGAGATTTCAGAGCACTGCTTTGCGAAAAAAGACAGGGCGGTAGAGCTTCTAAGGAATGCTGAGTATTTGCGTGTCATAACAGAAGCGGAAGAATTTTTGGCGAATTTTAAACAGGGCTAAAAAGCGGCAAGCCATTGGGCTTGCCGCTTTTTATACTGATCAGCCCAATCCCAGACGTATAATTAAATCATTCGGCCATTTCGGCTTTGCTTTATCTTATTATATTAGACCGTGAAATGCAAGCGAAATATGCGGATTTTTGACGAATCATAGCGGTTGCCTAGTGTACACCCGTTTTGAAAAAACTTTTTTTATTTGAAATTTATGGACTTTGGCTTTCTTAAGAACGAGCGAACATTACGTTACGAGCGCAAAATAGGATAAATATATTAATGGTTGCCCTAGTCGGGCCGTATAGTTTCACACCCCTTTTGAGTTTGCCGGAAGCCAAAACTGGCAAGGCTCTTGATAAGCAAGCCCTCCGGAAGCGCTCGAGGAATTTATAAGCTTTCATTTGGCTATAATAATGGCATATCTCATATCCTGATGATGCCTTAAAAGGCATCGCAAAGTCCTGGCAAGGCTTTGGCTGCGGGCTTTGGCTACGGACTTCAACGCGCTCAAGCCTTTCCCGGGCATAAAATAATTTTATGCCCTCTGTACAAGCATACACCGCAAATAAGAAATTTGTCAATATAGCGCATAAATATGAAAGCTCTTAAATTTTCGCACACATCCAGAAATTTAAGCTTCCTCAAATTTCGCTAACACTATAACAAGGAGGATCAGCATGGCACATGAAAAAAGGCACAGCGTCTTCAAACGCGCTGTGTCTATGTTTGCAGCCTTTGCAATAGCAGTGTCAGCGTCCGCATTATCTATAACGGCTTCAAGTGAAGCGTCTGGGGGATACGGGCCAAACGGCAAGTTTTTGGCGCCCATCGAGGCCCCCAAAGAAGGTTCCATAGAAATTGGGACACGTGAAGATCTTGAAAAAATCGGCAAACCCAATGGCTTTGCGTTAAACGCCTCTTATGTCCTTACAGCTGACATCGACCTGGCAGGCTCTGATTGGGTGCCTTTGCCAGGGGGCACGTTTGGATACAACGGAACATTTGACGGCCAAGGGCATGTCATCAAAAACATGACAATAACCGGGCCTAAGTACTATTCAGGCCTCTTTGAAGAGGTTGACTCGCCTGGCACAATCAAAAACCTCGGCATGGAAGGGACATTGATCAACGTCACTTGCGATACAAACGGCAACACCTACCGCCGGCTGTTTGCCGGCGCCATAGCCGCCGTTTCTGGATCAGGCGAATTCATCAACTGCTACTCCGAAGGCTCTGTGAATGGCAGCGTAATAGAAGCGGACAACGGCGAGGTCAGCGTCGGAGGCCTAATAGGGTTTCATGACTACGGAAACGGAAATACGTTTATCAAAAATTGCTGCAACAGAAGCTCTGTGACCTGCAAGTCCTACGCAATGTCATATGTCGGCGGCATAGCTGGCGAATCGACTGGAACTAGCGGCGTTGGCGCGATTGCCAACAGCTGCAACTACGGCAACATATCATCGCTTCAAACCTGCCCTGCTACTATCACTACAAGCCCTTTTGTCTATGTAGGCGGGATTGTTGGGGAAGGCGACAACCTCATTGAATGCACGAATGAAGGCAATGTCACAGCAACCTCCAACGGCTTGAGCTATGCTGGCGGCTTGGCTGGCTATCTAAGCTCCTGCGGCAAGCGCGTAGAAAGCGGCATCAACAACGGCACTATCACAGCCACTGCCGGGGACGGAAACGCGGCTTCCGAAGCTAGGGCATCCTTTGCTGGCGGGCTTGTGGGAGCGTCCAAGTCTGGCGTTTCATTTACTGGCGGCGTCAACAACGGTTCCATCCAGTCCACCGCCAATCTGGATTCACAAAGCCGAAAATCCTATGCCGGAGGCATTCTAGGCAACGGAGACGGCGGCGCCTTTACAGACTGCATGAACTTCGGCTCTGTAAAATCCGAGCTCGAAGGCGATAGCGGCGGCTTCACGCACGAAGCTTTCGCCGCCGGAATAGCTGGCAGATCCAATATGTCCTCGACTTTGCGTTGCGGCAACTACGCTGACATTTACTCGGTTTTCCCATCCGGCTTTGACGGCACAGCCTCAGGCCTTATTGGCGGCCACATCGGCGACTCGGTAATTCAAGAGTCCACAAACAAAGGAAACATAACCAGCAGCCATGAAGCCGCAGGGCTTGTCGACTGGTCTGGAATAGTGACAAACTCCTATAACTCCGGCACTGTCCATGGCGAAAGCGCTGGCGGCATCACTAAGAGAATGCTTGTTTACTCTGAAACAAACACCATTGACAAATCCTATAACTCTGGATCGGTAATCGGATCCAGCCAAGCAAGCGGGATCGCAGTGGAAAAAGAAAGCACCAGCAACGAGGATTTCACAGTTTCAAACTCAGCTGTCCTGTCCCCTTCTATAACCGGAAGCTCATCCTATGCTGTAGCAGGAGCTGGCATAACCGCTTCAAACAACTATATCCTGGATAGCTCGATCCTTTCGCACGACCCCAGTTTTCTCATTTCTGAGCAAGTTGCGAAAACCCGGGACTTCTATGAAACCGACCTTGGCTGGGACTTCAACTTGGTTTGGAAAATGCCCAAAAGCCTGGATGGATACCCTCTTCTCATGTGGGAAAAGGACAATTCAGAGCCTCCCGCTCAATTGTCTCCTACGATTGAGCCGTCCCCAGAAGCCACTGAGCCTGTGCCATCGGATGCGCCTTCGGCGGAGCCGTCCGAATCGCCTTCTTCGAATCCATCAGAAACACCTTCTTCAGAACCATCGGAAGCGCCCTCCTCGGAGCCTTCGGACGCGCCTTCTTCGGAACCGTCAGAAACACCCTCTTCTACCCCGTCTGAATCGCCTTCTTCGGATCCTTCTGATGCGCCTTCTTCGGATCCTACTGATGCGCCTTCAGCGGAACCTTCAGATACTCCATCTTCGGAGCCATCGGAGGTGCCATCGGAAACACCTTCTTCTAGCCCATCGGAATTGCCTTCTTCTGAGCCCTCTGAACCAGCGGCGACAGACAAGCCCTCTCCTTCTGTGGCGCCTTCTCCAACGATTATAGTTACTCCCTCTCCCAAGGCTACAGTGACTCCCTCTCCTAAGGCAACGGCGACTCCTTCTCCTAAGGCAACTCCCTCTCCCAAGCCTATTGCTACTCCCTCCAAGCGGCCTACTGCTACTCCTTCCAAAAAGCCAACTCCAACATCGCAGCCATACAGGCCCAGGCCAACTTCGACTCCGATCCTGAATCCAGCCGTTTCTCCCACGAGTGTGCCAAAATCTACGCCTACCGCCATTCCTCTTCAACCCAAGCCAGTTACGCCTACTCCAAGCCTGCTTATTGCTGTTTCGCCAGTTCCACAGAAATCAGGGGCTGAAGCGATGCCTCAAATCCAGTCATCTGTCGTGCTCTATGAGCCAGGGACGGAGGTAAAGGCTCAAGCGTCAAGCGACAAGCTAAACTTGGGAGGCATAGAAGCTGAAGTCCCAGCACTAAAGCTGGATGGGTACAACTACCTGAAGATCAGGGACTTTGCGGCACTCTTAAGCGGCACCGATGAGAGGTTCTCAGTGGAATGGGATCCTTTAGCAAAATCCATTTCCATCGTCTCAGGAAGGCCATATACCCCAACTCCAGATGACCTGTCTCACCCATTCACCAGCACAGCCAATTCTGTCACAGCTGCTGTTGAGATAGTGGCAAATGGCAAAAAGGTAAAGCTGCAATCGCTAAACGCAAACGGGTACAACTACTTCCCCCTGCGTGATCTGGCAGAATTGCTGGGTTACGAGGTTTCTTGGGAAGACGGGATTATTGCCCTGAACAAAGGCAAGCCATAAAAAAAGCCTGGAAGGCGAATGCCTTCCAGGCTTTTCTTGTTAAAGCATAAAATAAAATGGAAAATCAGCCGGGATTTGCTAAACGTCTGGCGTTGCTGCCTTGCTTAGCCCACATGCGGGCTGAGGGCATTTTTGGCAGAATCGCGAAATTGGCGCAATATCCAATATGCAATTCTCGCGGGTTTGCCACGTGCTGTATCCTTTCAAAACCCTTTCAGGCAATGCCAAGCCCTTTTCTTGCGCCATTTGAAATTTGGGGATAGGCTTTAAACTATTCTACGACAATTGCGGCTCGATGTCAATAATTATACTGATGAGCGGTGTGATTTAGAATTTTCTTATCGTTAGCGGGAGCGGCCCGACTGGGTTCTGAGGCGGGCAACGATAAGAAAATTTCACTTTTAAGCATCATCAATAAAGATTTTCAAGACTTGCGACCTATTTCAGAAAGCGCCCCATTTGCTAAAGAAGCAAGCCCAGGTTTCCTGGGCTTGCTTCTCCTTTATTTTATACGCCGTTATTCTTGATCACGTCAGAATACCAGTAGGAAGAGTCTTTTCTGACCCGCTTCTGGGTTCTGTAGTCGACATGGATCAAGCCAAAGCGCTTGTCGTAGCCTTCTGCCCATTCAAAGTTGTCCAAGATGGACCAGTAAAGGTAGCCCAAGACCGGAACGCCTTCTTCCGCCGCCTTCTGCAATCCTCCGATGTAGCCTTTTAGGTACTCAATCCTTTGGGGATCGTGAACTTTCCCGTCGCTCATTACAAAGTCAATGTTAGCCATGCCGTTTTCGGTAATCAGTATAGGCAGCCCATACCTTTCATGAAAGAGCTTCGCCGCCCAGTACAAGGCGTCTGGAGTTATAGGCCAATCCATCGCTGTGCGAGGCATGCCTGGGTACACGGCAGGGTTGATTCCTCCACGGTCTTCGTAGTTCGACGTGTTATAGCAG
This sequence comes from Clostridiales bacterium, assembly GCA_031270945.1. Lineage (GTDB taxonomy): Bacteria > Bacillota > Clostridia > Lachnospirales > WQUN01 > JAISWZ01. The sequence goes on from JAISWZ010000594.1 coordinate 7,743, forward strand.
TTATATCCGAAGAAGTCCAAGGGCTGGTAGATGACAGCAAGCTCTTCAGGCGTTGTGACCTTTTCAAGCAATGGAGGCAACTTGCCCAAGATTGAGGGATCAGCCCACCAGCTGACGTTTCCGAAGAACGAGTTTTCGGGAGAAGTTGCCGCTCTGGCCGCTTCTATGTCTTCAGGCCTATCCGAAACGGGAGCTGCGAGAGCGCCGTTAAAAGCGATCCCGATTTTAGGCGGCAAAACCGCGTTTTCACGTATTGCCTTGGCGGCTTTTCCGTGAGCCAGCAAAGCGTTCTTCGACAGGCTCGCAATGTCCGCCTTCATCTCATCCTGGGGTTTTTCAATCCCTTTCTCAAACGGAGCGTGGACGCCTATTCCGTAGCCCAATCCTATAAAGCAGGTAGGCTCATTCAGGGTCATCCATTTCTCCACTTTGTCAGAGAGCGCTTCAACCACGATCTTTGCGTATTCCGCAAACGCGTCGCTTATGCCTTCATAGCGCCATCCTCCCAGCTCATGCAGCCACATGGGCAGGTTCCAGTGAAACAAGGTGCACATTGGCTCAATGCCGGCTTCTTTCAGCTCCTGCACGAGCTCTTTGTAAAACTGCAAGCCCTTCTCATTGACCTTTCCTGGCTCTGGAACAATCCTGGGCCAGCTTACCGAGAAGCGGTAGGCCTTTATCCCTATCTCCTTCATCAGCGCGATGTCTTCTTTGAAGCGGTGATAGTGATCGCATGCGACATTGCCGTTTTCGCCGTGCTTGACATGCCCCGCGCTCAGGGCGTCCCATATGCCAAGGCCCTTCCCGTCTTCATCGTACGCTCCCTCAACTTGGTGAGCCGCGCTTGCGGCGCCCCATATGAATCCCTCGCTAAAGCCCATAATGTTCACCCCTGAAAACGTGTTTTAGTTCTCGTCTATTGTATCACTTTTATCGTCTGCCGGGCAACATGTCCATCAAATCAGACTCGCAAACTTCTACCCAATTCTGGCATTTTAGACATTTTTTCATAATTATTTTATTGGACTTGCATTATCTCGCCACATGTGATATACTGAGTATATATCCCAAAATTCTGTTAAGGCTTTAAAAAGTCTTTACGGATGCTTCTGCGATGTTGTCGGGCTTTTGGAGAAAACACGCCTGACTTTTTCAAGCTCGCCATGCTTGCTGCCGGTTATCACCGGGGAGGTTCAGCTGGCTTCAACGAAGTCGGGACAGTTCGCCGCAAAAAGCAAACGCCAAAATTTTGGTTTATACAGCTATTCCTGCAAGGGTTTTGAAATCCTCAATTGGTCAATATCAGCGTATGTCAATAACCCAATTGCCTGAAAAGGATTCCTATAGAGCATGTCTTTATAAAGGAGCAATGTTTTGCGCCACGCAAAGGGTCGGCTTCGGTTTAGCCCTGGCAGTCGCAGACGGCTTGCAGCATGTCCCAAAATTGTTTTGCGGCACGGAAAAGGTCTGCCGCTTGTCGAAGCTATTTCCGAGACAAGCATAATTCTTCTCGTTAAAACTCCCGAGATAAAATCGTGACTTTTCCTTCGCTAAATTTTGGAACGCGCAAAAGCCATTGCCTTTTGGGATATGCCCTCTATTCTCGAGCTCATTATGCGAAATTTATTAATCTGGCCAGGCTTTCATGCGGCGGTTAACGAATTCCGTGTTTGAGCGCTAGCGGCATAGGCCGCTAGAACATTGGGTTATGCATGATTTTATGCCTCGACTTTCCCGAAAGGGTTTGAGCCCGCAAATGTGCGCAGCGCAAAATCCCCCGATAAGGGGTTTAGAGCATATCCCAAAATCATATCCGAGGCACCGGAAAAATCCGGCGTTGAAGCGTTCGCCAGGATTTTTCCGGCACCATTTCGGAATTTTGGGATATGCTCTTAGAGAGCTATGCTTTCTCATTCTTAGGGCGGAAAATAAGAAATTAAAAAGAAAAAAAGCAAAAAAACAAAAAAGCTGGGCGCTCAACGAGCGCTCAGCTTTTTGTCGGCATGAAATTGGGGCGATTTCGAAAAGGAATTGTTAAATTCCATAGCGCATATTGGATTATGTTGTGACGCCTTCCAAAGGCAATCTACTGGTTCGCTCCCCCGGTCTGCCCTTTTCTCATCTTTAGCATAAGAAGAGCTATTACAGCGGCTGCCGCAAAGACGCAGCCAACTATTATCCATAGAGGCGAAACGCCTTCATCTGGGATCCCTGAGGACGGAACGATGGTGATCTCCTTCTCGTATTGAAGCTCCTCCAGCGAGGCTGAAACTACAACAACCCCGGGCTGAAGCGCGTTTAGCTGATAGCCGTAGGAATACTCCAAATCCGCCAGATCGGGGTCAGAAACGCTCCATTCGGCGCTTCTGCCGTAGAATTCCGAAAATCCGCTCAAGTCAATCCATTCGCCTACTTCAATCACTTCCGGGATCTCGTTTACATCAATGGCCGCCTTGACCACGTCTAGCCATATGCTATAGACCTTTTTTGCGTCGTCCACCATCAGCTCAATAGACATTGTGGCTTCACCTTCCCCTACAGCAGCGAAAGTCATGTCTTCATTCACTTTAATCACCGATTCGTTTGATGACGAGAGATTTACGCTATACAAAAGCCCTCCAGGCAGCTGCACGTTAACGCCAGCTTCCTCCCCTGGGCGCATTCTCCATGAATCCAGCGTCGTTGACACTGAAACAGGGCTTGGAATGTCAACAAGAACAATGGGCGCGTCAGCGCCTGCCATTCCTTGCCTTTGCTCTTCCTCGGAAACAAAGATCCGGTCTTGAGACTCAAAGATCGGCTCTTGGTCCAGCATCGGCTGGGCGCTCCCATAGATGAGCTTTGGGGTGCCTTCTTCTATCCGGTAAACGGCGCTTTTGTCAACCGCTATGTAATACGTTTTCTCGCCAGAGCTGTCACGCGTCGACACCTCAAAGAACCAGCCGTCTACCAGCTCTCCTACCTGCGTTTCATTCGCGCTTGCTGGATCGATGGTTTCCAGCAAAATCGCCGCTTCCTCTGCGCTGAGCTGTTCCTGCCTTTGGGTAATTGGCTCGTCCGCCATCGCCCGAACCGGAAACACCGCAAAGGACAGGCTCAGCGCGAAAGCGCACAGGGCTTTCGCTATCAGCCTCAATACGATCATCCTTTCAAAAACCCGTGTTCATATGTCAAATTTGCCTTGGACTCTGGATAGCCTGCTAGAGTCCAAGGTGTTTTGGAATATGCTCTTAGTTCCTGTAATACACTTCTTCAAACTGCGCCATTTCTTGGCTTCCGTCCGTGGATACAATGATGAACTCGCAGCTCTCGGCTATGTCAAAGACAAGGCCTTCGCACTGGGCCAGGTTTTCAGAGACAGAAGCCGTGCCTTCAAAAGCGTCCCCGTTGTTGACTATAAAGGAGAATTCTAATGTCGTCCCGTCAAAGTCAGAAATATTCAAGACTTTGCGGCCGCTTGTCTCATCCCTGTAGGATCCGTCCCAAAGATAGTCGCCTTCCCAGAAGGCGTTGTCTCCATCGCCCTGGTCAGCATCTATAATCAAGACAAATTCACTGCCATAGCCCTCCATGTAGATTCTGCCGCTTTGGTACGCGTATCCGTACGCGGCGCCAAGCACGCCTTCGGGATCGTCCAGATCCAGCGTGTAAATATAGCATTCTTCCCCTTGTATATCTCTCAGATCCACGAGGGTCATCAGGTACTGGGTATCCTCGCTGTATTCAGGTAGGTTTCCGTTTGCTTGCGCGGCGTAAAACGTCACCATAGCGCTTTGCGCGGCATCCAGGTATTCTCCCGGATCCCCTTCGATTTCAAATTTCTCGTCGTAGCTCAGGTATGGGCCGAAATCAAGGCCGTTCCAATATGGGAGCTCGCCGTCAGCGTATTCGTCGTCAAAAAACTCGTCTTGTTCAACAAAATCGTCTTGGTCATCAAATTCATCAGCCCATTCATCTTGTTCATCAAATTCATCAGCCAATTCGTCGTTATTGCCAGCCTTGTCTGGCTCTTTGGATGTCGAGGCTGGAGGCTTTGTTGGGATTGAGCTAACGGGAGCGCTTGACTCCGCTTTGCAAGAAGTGGCGCTTGCAACCAATATGGCCGCAATTGCTGCCATCAGTGCTTTTCTCATATTTCCTCCTGTTTACTGCTGGATATATGGAACAACAATCCCAAGAATCATGATCACAACTCCGGCAATCATAAACACGATGCCGCTTGTCGAGCTTGCCTTGTCTTCCAGGACGTAGTGCTGGCCTGGCTCCTCTGGGTTGTAGAATACCGTTACTTTCTGCCCTATCACAAGCTTTGTTCGGGCAGAGCCTGTGCTGGAGCGCTTGACGTGCTGGCTGCCATTGACTGAATAGGCAAAGACGGGATAGTGCATGGTCGTGCTAGTCTCAGTTCCGTCATCGTTGGAGCTGCGGCTTTCCTCTTGGACGATGTCTTGCACATATCCGTCTGTTTGGGCAGTGCAGATTTTCTTAAGCTTTTGGTGCTTCAGGGTAAAAAACACTCCCATGCCTGCAAAAGCAACGCCAAAAACAAAAATCAGGATTCCCACGGGCTAACCCTCCTGGCGCAAATTTATTTTTACGTCCTCGCGCTTATGCGACTCCGCCTCGAAAAACTCCTTCATCTGGCAGCGCGTAGCTTCCGCTATCAAGCTTGCCGGGAACTGAACTATGGACTGGTTGTACGCTGACACATTCATGTTGTAAACCCGCCTTGCGGCTTGCAAGTGATCTTCCGCGTCCAGTATGGCGTCTTGAAGCTGCTTGTAGCTGGCGCTTGAGCGCAGTTCAGGGTAAGCTTCCGCAACGGCGTTAATGCGCTCTGCCGCTACGTCCAGCTGCCTGCTGAGATCCGCTTTCTCTTTGGTTCCCATCCCTGTCCTAAGCTTCGCTATATGGGACAAAACGTCCATTTCATGCCTGGCATGGGCTTTGACAACATCCATCAGCTTAACTAGCGTATCGTAGCGCTTTACAAGCGCCACGTCTATGCCGGAGTCAGCTTCCTTTACCTTCACGTCAAGCGACTTGAAGAGGTTGGAGGCGCCTATCGCCCAAACTGTGATGCCTATTGCAATAGCCGCAAGCGCGACTGCAATGAAAAACGTCATACTGTTCCCCTTTCCCGGAGCGGCTTTTTCAGGTATAGCGTCCCCACCATGTCAATGACCGCTTGGATTTCCTCCGCCACGCTCTTTCTCAGCTCCATTAGCGTACTGTCTCCAACAGCGGCCGCTTCAAAGGTGTCTCCGTTGGATATGGCTACATAGATCTTGTCGTTTCTAAATGACAGATGCATGGGGCATCCCAGCTTGTCGGAGGCAAGCGTAATACCCTCCAAGACTTGCGGCGTAAGGATCCGAAACGCCGACTCAGCGTCTTTCGCTATAACCGCAAACTTTCGGTTAAATGCCTCCAGCTCTGTATTTATCTCGCTTCCTGACCCCTTCCTTGGGTGAACCTCCACTGGCTCATTTGATATGGCGTCATAGTCAAAGACCATGAATCGCCCTTCGAAGAGCTTGTCAACCTTTACCCTGGATCGCCTGTCTCCATCGCTGTCAATGTAATATTCACTTGTCTCTTTCACCAGACGCGCGTCTGACTGGATAAAGCTTATCCCGTTTTTCTCCGCCTTTATGAAGTCGTTGCCCGTGTATCCGCTATAATCAACAAACAGCCCTGATTCCCTGATAACGCTCTCATCCAGCTTGCAAGCCGGGTTGTACTCCACGTTGTCAAGGGCTGTTTCCAAGCCTTTTCTTACGATAATCTCCTTGAATGAGCTCTTGTACTTCTTGTTGCCAGGAGAGATTTGAAAGCCAAGAAACGCCAAGATCCCGCCCAGGAGCAACATTGCCGCAACCCAAGAACCCTTTGGAATCAGCTCCAGGCCTCCAAGAATATTGCAAGCAATCACTGCGACTATCGAAAAGACCAAGAAGGCAAGAAACAGGAAGTTCACGACCTGAACCCTGATTCTCAGCCTGTCCAGCGCAAGCAGTTCCGGGTCGCCTGACTTCTTGGAATCCTCCAAGCTTTTGGCTTGCTTTCTCCCGCTCTGGATTCCGCCTATGATGGCGCCTATTCCTGCCGCTATTCCTATCAAAACCGCCAAGGTCGGGCCAAATATTATGACAAAGAGAACCAGCGCTATGATGAGGCCGAAAATGCCGCTTGCCATCAGAGACGAGAAATTTGACCAAAAGGCGAAAGCGATAACCAATCCAATAGTGGCAAATGAGATCCTCAGCCATTTTGTCCAGGAATAGGGGCTGTAGAACCCCAATATCCGTTTCGCTTTTTCCAAGCGACCGCCTCCCAGCAAGAGCTAAGATCAGCTCATTTGGATTTTAATCAAACAGCCTTTCAACGCTAACAATGTCATTCTCCAGCTGTCCGAACCACCAGGCCGCTTCTTCTACCGCTTCCAGCTCTATGTTGACGCATGCGATCCATTCGGGATCAACCACCCAATATCCAGCGTAGGGCGTCACTTCTCCTGTTTCCTGATTCAAGTCCTCGCCGTAGCCTATGACAACGTTTCCTCCTAGCGATTGCGAGTCTATGGTTGTCAGGCTGCTCATGAACTCAGCCGCGTTCTCGTCATAAGTGTTCTGCATAGACCAGTAAGCCAAGACCTCTGTGCCGGTCAATGACGCAAACCTTGCGATCATGCCGTTTTCATCAAGCGTTGCGGAAGAGTCAAACATGTCTGGGTACATCAGCCTCAAGCCATGAGCTTCGTCTATGTACTCGTTTAGCCCATCCTCGCTGGCGTCGCTATAGTCATCATCCTCGTTATGTGTCCTGTAGTAAACGTCGATGAATATCTCCCTGTCGGCGCTGTCATCTCTCCATTCAACCAGGCTGACCGATATGGTTTCGAAATCATCGCTTATCTCGAACTCCATATCCATGTATGAGGCGAACGGCCCTTCCACAGCAGCCGCGCCATCAAACTCAGGCCCTTCCATCGTCGCTATGCTAAAGAGGAAGCTTTCTCCATTGAAGTTGGTGATGCCAAGGGTCTTGGTTTCCATTTCATTGAGATAGTAGCCCCACCAGTCATAGCCATCTTCCCTGTAGATCCTTACGCCATCGCCCGGATCGCTGAATTCCGAGTAATCTTCAGTATCTCCTGGATCGCTGTATTCCGAGTAGTCTTCAGTATCGCCTGGGTCGCTGTACTCCGAGTAGTCTTCGGCATCTCCCAGATCGCTGTTATTTGCGCTACCCTTGTTGCCCTTGCCAGAAGCAGCATTGCCAACGGGTTTAGGCGTCACCTGCTCGCTTTGCGCCGTCCGGCTAGGAACCTCCGCATTGCCGCCATCAGCCTTGCACCCTGCAATCATAGCCGCCATAAGGGCAATTGCTAGCAATCTTGCTGTTTTATCATTGAAAAACAATTTCTTGATAACACTCATTCCTTTATTCCTCCGTCCATATTTCAAGCCTCCGTCCATATTTCAAGCCTCCGTCGTATTATAAAGGCGGCTTGAGGCCGCCTCCTCGCGTCCAACCCTTGAAACAAGAATACCATCTCATTCAGATAGCGAATAGTGACAAAAAGTCATATCATTCGATGGCAATAGATGCTATGGTTTACGCATCGCGTTTAGCCAAGAGGGATTGCGCGAAGAAGGCGCTCGGTCGCGGCAAAGTGAATTTGAGGCAAGATCAAAAAAGGCAAGATCAAAAAAAAATGGCTCAAGTGAGCCATTTTTTTATATCTCATGCAAAAACAATCCCATTTTTCTCTGATCTCCTAAGCAGGGCAACTGCGACAACAAAACTGCCAAGCTCCGCTATTCCAACAGTAAACCATATGATTCCAGGGCCGAATAGCCTTGGAAGAAGGAGCACCATGCTGGAGTTCAATATGATGCACCTGAAAAGCGCGAGCGTAACCGCTTGCCTGGTTCTCTTGGTGGAGTAAAAGTAAGATCCTGCCATGAGGTTTAGGGAGATAAGCATAAACCCCGCTCCGAACTTCGGGAGCTCTGCGGCAATGGAACTCACCAGGAGGGGATCTGAGTTAAACAGTGCTGAAACCTTGTCTCCAAAGGCAAGAAGAAAGCAGTAAACGGCAAGGCTTGCCAGAAAGCTCACAAACATCCCTGACTTGAAGTAAAAGCGGAGATCCTTGGGGTCTTTCTTGCCGTAGCTTTGCCCGATAAGGGGTTGCAGGCCTTCTGAAATGCCAATGAATATTCCCATGGAGAAAGAGAGGATGTACATGATAACACTGAAGGCGGACAGAGCGATATCTCCCAGCTCTCGGATCAGGACGTAGTTCATGCATGCCGTAGTAATAGGGGTTCCAAGTTGGGAGAGCATTTCAGGCAATCCTCTGGTGACGATCTTTTTGGCAAGCGTTAGCGAGAAATTAATCTTCCCGAACCTAAGAATTCCTCTTCTTTGAATGAAGTGCACTGAAAGGACAAGGACAGTCAAAACCTGGCCAGCCCCAGTAGCAAGCGCCGCTCCTTTGATCCCCATCTTTAGGGGGAAAACGAACAGCCAGTCCAGGAATATGTTCGACATGGCGCCGGACATGACAGCGATCCCTACCAAGCCCGGAGATCCGTCGTTTCGCACAAAGCCTTGCAGTATGTAGCCAATCGTGAAAAAGACGCAGAATATGCAGCTGAAGAACAGGTAGTCTGAAGTCATCTTCAGGAATGTGTCGTTGGCGCCCAGAAGCATGGCTATCTGGCGAGGAAAGATTAGCCCTGCAGAGGTCATGACAGCCGCTGCTGATAACGCTAGGAGGGTTGCCAACCTGAAGGCTTCATTCGCGCCTTTTGAATCTCCTCTTCCCAAGCGGATGGCGGTTATTGTTACCCCTCCTATGGTCATGAGGGCTGACGGGACACCCATGAACATCGTAAAGGGCAAGGCTAAGTTCACAGCCCCAAGGGCTGTCACGCCTACGCCACGGCCAACAAAAATGCCATCAACCACAACGTACAAAAATGTGCAGCACATCCCGGCGACGGAAGGAAGGATATAGGTCGCCAAGTTTTTCTTTCTTGTGTTATTCATTTCGCGCCTCCAACTTTAGCATTTCAAGAAACTTCTTGACTCCGCCAAGCATTGCCTCTCTTTCAGAATCGCTCATTCTTTCAAATGCCGCTTCCTCAATTTTGCATATCGGATCCACGTGCTTCTCGGAAAACAGCTTTCCCTCCTCAGTCAGCGCCACAAGCTTGCTTCGCCTATCGCTTTCAAGCTCTGTGAGCGTTATCAGGTTTTTCTTGGCTAGCTCGCGCAGGCTTGAGTTAAGCGTCTGCTTGGGTATTGACCACTGCTGTGAGATGTCAGTCTGCGTTATATTTTCCTCGGACTGGCGGATGCAGTAAAGAATCCAAAACGTTGTGCCCGTGATGCCGCTTGCCTTCGCGAACTGGCTGTAAAGGGCATCTGTCTCCATCCAGATGGAAAAGAACTCCCTCAGCTGATCTTTTGCGCTCATGCTTTCCCTCCATTGACATTGATCCGATTTCGGACTAATAGTATATACTTCCCATCCGTTGGCATTGATCCGATTTCGGACTAACAGTATATACTTTTCCTCCGCTGGCATTGATCCGATTTCGGACTAATAGATTATATGCTTTGCAAGGCGTTTTGTCAACTGCAAAGCTAGGAATATCAGTCAGCCATCAAATATAAGAGCATATCCCAAAATTATATCCGAGGCAGCGGAAAAATCCGGATGTTTGCTCGCAGAAGCCCGAGCAAACTAGTTGAAGCGTTCGCCAGGATTTTTCCGTTGCCATTTCGG
>JAISWZ010000709.1 GCA_031270945.1 Clostridiales bacterium
GCCCAAGCGATCTTCACGCAGCGGTTCGCGGGAATGGTCAACGCGCTCCCGGCGGTCTTGGCTGATTTCACGCTGGACTTTAGCATTGAGGCGAAAACAGGGCGAAACTCGCGGTAGGCCTGGTTGTAGTAGATCCCCAAGTCAGTCAAGGCTTGGCCCAGTTCAGACAGATCGAAGTAGTAGCTCCCTTTAATCTTGAATTCCGCTATGTTAGCTTTTTCTCCGTTTATGACCACAGGGTTTGGAATTATGTCAACATCCGAGAATTCGTAAAACTTCGGATCGGCTTCAACCTCATACTTGAGCCCGGAAACTTGGGCGTACGTGGTGATGTAAAAGCTGTTGGTTCTAATGATAATGTTGTTTTCAGATCTGTAAAAGACATTTGACGCTATGCTTGTGACCGTGTTGGGAATGAAAGCCCATTCCAGGTCAGCGCAAGCTGAAAAAGCCATTTCCCCCAAAGTCGTCACCGAATTGGGCAGAACCAGGGAGGTGAGGCCGGAATTGTAGAAAGCCCTCTCGCCTATGGAAGTGACGCTAGTTGGTATTGTTACTCCCTGCATCTCTACGCTGTCAGAAAACGAGTCAGCGGCAATGGATGTCGTGCCGAACGGTATCTTGAAGTCGCTGGATTTCTTGTTGCAGGGGTAGAGCCAAAGGATCTTCTCTCCTTTCTCTCCGCTTTTGTATACTACCCCATCCTCGCTAGTGTAAAACTTGTTGTCCGCTGAAACCGAAACTTCAGATAGCTTGTAGCAGTACATGAACGCCAGGTTGCTAAGGCTTTGCACGTTAGGGCCGACCTCAAAGGAGCTTAAGGAGCTGTTTTCCTCGAACGCAGATTCCTCGATCTTTTTCAGTCCGACTTGGTTCTCTATTGACTGCAGCAAGTTGCAATTGGCAAACGCCCTTCCCCCGAGAGTCTCGACATGGCTTCCCAGCCTGACCCTTCTCAGGAACGAGTTTTGTGTCACGGCGTTTTCCCCGATCTCAATAACTGTCTCGGGAACAACCAAGATCTGGTTTCTCTTGCCACGTGGATAGCTTAAAAGATGTGTCTGGCCCTTGTCGTACAAAACGCCGCCAAGAGCGGAAAAGTCCTGGTTTTCCAAAGAAACTTCAAATCGCACCAGTTCCGCCATCTCGGTAAAGCTGTAAGGGTCTATCTCGCTGACGCTTGCGGGTATCCTCAATGTAGAGACATTTACGCAGTTGAAAAACGCGGATTCCCGAATTGCCGCCACAGTGTCTGGAACGCTGATTGTCAGGCTGTCTCCTGGAACGCAAGCCAGAAGCTCGTTGCTGTCGGTGTTCACGAAAAATCCGTCTTCGAACTCGAATGATGTGTTCTTTTCGCTAATTTTTATGTTTCTGAGGTTTGGAAGATCCAGAAAAGCTTCTGCGGCAATGTCTTTCATTGTGGACGGGATCTCGATTGTTTCGATCTCAGGCGAATAGAAGCTGCATTCTATTCTTTCCACTCCTTCGGGTATCACAACTGTCTTGTTCTTTCCCGAATACTCAACCAGGGCATTGTCCTCGATCGTGAACCTGGAGCCTGGCGAGCTTTCAGCCAGCGCGACTCTATTGAATCCGAATCCAAGACATATGGCTAACGCGATTATGACGCGCAAAAGGGAAAGAGCCGCGTGTACTGTGGTCTTCAAGGTGATTCCTCCTCATGGTGCTTCCGTTTCGCGCAGTCCCGGCCTAGGCAGGTTTGGCAAGAAAGTGCGCATGCGGAGTGCGGCTGATGAAGCGCCGCCCCGAATTGGGCTGGCGCAGCATATCCCAAATCTGATTTAGGGCTTGGAGTTTTGGGATACGCTATAGGGCCGTCGACCTGCGCTTGAAAGAAATTTTTTGCCAAGCCCCAAGGGGGGCCGCTCCGTTTTGGCAAATAAATAAGTGCGTATCCCAAAATTTCATAAAGATGCCTGTGGGACACGCTTCAAGTTTCGATCAGCGCGGTGGCCTGGGGGTGCGTTGCGCGTGAAGTACGTGTTGTTGGCAAAGCTCTACAAGCGTGCCGGAGCGCTCATTGGGGCTAGCCAAAAGCTTTTAAAAAGGCAGGGGAAAAGGTTTGCGTTTGGATAATCAAGAGAATTGCCCGAGCTTCAACCCAGGGACTTTTCCAAGCCTCTAAAACTTTTGGCATGCCTTTGACGCACTTTGCAAACAATAGCGAACTTTTAGCGCAGAGGCGTTTTTGATACTGATGATTGGTATGATTTAGAATTTTCTTATCGTTAGCGGCCCGACTGGGTTTAGAGGCGGGCAACGATAAGAAAATTCCACATGCAAAGGTCATCAGTGCATCTTTGGATTCCTAGTCGATTCAGCTGCAAGTATCCCGCTCCTTGCTAGAAAATGGCTTATGCATGGGATTTGGCGAGATCCTAAAAATGCCCAAGCGCCTGTTTTTTCTGGCGCTTTCTAGATTTCTTGCGGCTGAATTCTAGCCAGGATAAAACTCACGAGCCAAAACATCTGTAAACATTTTTGACGCTTGGCGGTTGTGAGAAAACTTTGAGCAGAGAAACATGTGCAAATCACTTCGCCCGCAGCTCAAGGCGAATCAGGCGCTTCCTGCGGGCATCCTGCATAGCTGCCCATATAGGCCAAACATTATACGCAAGCAAGCCCAGACAGGTCTGGACTGCTTGAAAATAGGCATTTCAGCCTTGGGGGCGAGTAGCTGCTAATAGAAGTATATCACTAATAGAGGCTCTGCGCAATTTCTTCTGTGTATTATTTGTGGTCATTCTTGCTGCCATATTAAAACAATTTGACTAACAAAACAAGGAATGTTGGATCTATGGGATTTTCCACGTCAAGGTAGTTAAGAACGTTCAACTGTTTAGCCTAAATGATAATCAAAAAATGCAAAAAACGCGCTGACTTGCGCTAAATCCCTAAAATATCGCATTACTGATCTTTTTCGGTCAATTTCCCGCAAGAAGCCAGCCGGGCTTTACCTGCGCCATATTTTAATGGCCCATGCTTAAAAAAGATCAAAAACAAGAAAAGCCCGGTTAAAAAAACCGGGCTTGACGCGCTCGAAGGAACTCGAATCCCCGACCTGCCACTTAGGAGGCGGCCGCTCTATCCTACTGAGCTACGAGCGCATATGCAAGCGGAATGGAAATGCCCAATCCGCAAGCTTCAACTATTATATACTATGCCGGACAGGAATGCAAGCGCTTTTTGAAATTTTGAAAAATTATTTTTCGGCGCGGCAACGTTATGTTTCTGCCGTGGCTTAAGCGCATGGCTTGGCTGGTTCTTAGAGCATATCCCAAAATTATATCCGAGGCACCGGAAAAATCCGGCGTTGAAGCGTTCGCCAGGATTTTTCCGGTGCCATTTCGGAATTTTGGGATATGCTTTTAGCCACGCAACTCAATAAAATCCATGTTTATGACACATCATAAAATACGCTGAAGCCCTGAGCGCCGATATGTGATATACTCAAACTGACCAAGCATATCGAAAATAGGATATGACTAAAGGGCCAAACTTGGCAAAGCAAAGGCTTCAAGGAGGTGCCAGCATGCATGACTGTCTTATATTAGGCGGCGGGCCAGCGGGCCTAGCCGCAGCATTGTACGCGTCCAGGTATGGGCTGGACGCTTGCCTTCTGGATGAGCTGTACCTTGGAGGGCAGATAGTTAACGCCGCTGAGGTTGAGAATTACCCAGGATACGCTGACCCCGTCTCAGGCGGAGACTTGGCGGATTACATGGAAAAGCAGACAAGGCTTCACACAAGCCAAATTTTCTTTGACGCCGCCAAAGGCGTAGATCTGCTGAGCGCTGTCAAGACAGTGAAAACTTCGTCCAAGGTCTATGAGGCGAAGACCGTCATCATAGCCATGGGCCAAAACCCCAGGTCTTTGGGGGTTGAGCGGGAGAAGGAGTTTATGAGCAGAGGCGTTTCTTACTGCGCCACTTGCGATGGCAACTTTTTCAAAGGCAAAGACGTGGCAGTTGCTGGAGGCGGCAACACAGCGCTGTCGGAAGCGGCTTTCCTGGCCCGGATCTGCAAAAGCGTCTCCGTCATCCACAGAAGAAACGAGTTTCGGGCCGCCAAGGCGGAAGTCGAGAAGGCCAGGAAGCTTCCAAACGTCAAATTTATTCTCGAAAGCCAGGTGACCGCCCTTCTTGGCAAAGACTATCTCGAAGGCATAGAGATATCTGGCCCGGAAAGCTTCACGTTGCCTGTTGAGGCGCTGTTTATTGCAGTAGGCGCCATCCCCAAGACCGAATTGTTCAAAGGCCTCCTAAACCTGGATCCGCAAGGGTTCATCATTACCGATGAAAACATGGAAACTGGCATCCCAGGAGTCTACGCGGCAGGTGACATAAGGAAAAAGTCACTGAGGCAAGTCGTGACAGCTGTCGCAGATGGCGCTATAGCGGCGCATTCGGCGATGGAGTATTGCACGGGGTTGGCTTGAGAAAAGGTTTTTTTTATGGGAAGGCTGAAGTTTAGGGGCTTTTTAGAAAAAGGCCATTGTTAAGCGGTTTTATAGATAAATGCTGAGAACAAGCCGTTTGTAATGAGAAGGTTGAAAATTAGAGGTTTTCTAAAAAAATGGCGCAAACAAGCCATTTTTAAAGAAGCGCCGTAAACAGGCCTTTATAAAAACTTCCAAGAAGCCCCTCGTCAGAGGGGCTTCTTGCTTTTCCCTGAATTGCGCGTACGCTTAAGGCGCATGTCTCCCTAAATCGCGAATAAATGCTTGCTCCTGGCCACAGCTGCCGAGAAACATGTCTAAAATGCGTGAAATGCTGGCAGCGGCTATCAGAAAGTTGCAACTTTAAAATTTTAGCGTATAATAGATAACGACGAATGAGCAACAGAAAACTCGGGATGCCGATCTTGTACCGATTAATTATTTGAATCTGCCGCAGAAACTACTCAAGGCCCAAAAACAAGACTTTGACTAGAGCCCGATGTTGTTGTCAACCCTTGCTCTTAAGCGGCTTGCGTTTTCTAACGTTTCTTCAAAGCATCCCAAAAGAAAAACACGCTTGAATCATTCGCCGCATCTCATGCGCCGAGGGGAGCATGGGACATAAATTCGAGAAGACTTTTTTCTATAAATTGGCCCAAAGCCAATCCCCAAAGCGGGGCACTTCAAGAGCATATCCCAATAATTTATGGCGCAGGAAAAGCCACGCGTTGAAGCATCGCATGCCTTTTCCCCGCGCCTGCTATGGAATATTGGGATATGCACTAAGAAAGGGTGGTTTGCGTGTGCGGAATCGTTGGTTACATAGGAAAAGAACAGGCCACGCCGATACTTCTGGACGGGCTAAAGCGTCTTGAGTACCGGGGATACGACTCGGCTGGCGTGACCGTCTACAGCGAGGGATTGATGAAAACCGTCAAGTGCAAAGGGCGGATAGCGGTTCTTGAAGAGAGGATAAAGGGAGAAGAGCTGTCTGGCAGCGCTGGAATAGGGCACACCAGATGGGCCACCCACGGAGAGCCGTCAGATGTCAACTCGCACCCCCACACCAGTCCATCTGGCAGGATCAGCGTGGTTCACAACGGGATCATAGAGAATTACCAGGCCATCAAGGCCCGCTTGATCCGAAAGGGCTACGTCTTCTACACTGAAACGGACACCGAGGTAATACCTCACCTTATTGACTATTACTACAAAGGCGACCTTTTGCAGGCTGTGACAAAGGCTGCGAGCAAAATGGAAGGAAGCTACGCCTTGGGAGTCATTTCCAGGGATGAGCCTGGAAAGCTTGTCGCAGTAAGAAAGGACAGCCCGCTTGTCGTAGGCGCATCCGACGATGGCAACTACATCGCATCTGACGTTTCAGCGCTTCTTCCATACACCAGAACGGTTTTCTACCTTAACGACAATGACCTGGCTGTCATAGGCGAGAATGGCATTGACTTCTACTCTCCTGAGGGAGACAAGATCGAGCAGACGCCTCAGACGGTCACCTGGTCAGTTGACGCCGCTGAAAAAGGCGGATACGAGCATTTCATGCTCAAGGAGATCCATGAGCAGCCCAAAGCCCTGAGGGATACCATGGCGTCAAGGATAGCCCTTGGAACACCGCTTTCCTTGGGAGCTGGAGCAAGCACAGACATTCTGCAAAACGTTGAAAAGATCTTCATCACAGCCTGCGGCACCGCTTACCACGCCGGGCTTGTCGGAAGAACCATCATAGAGAAAATGTCAAAGATCCCTGTGGAGACAGACATAGCCTCCGAGTTCAGGTACCGCGATCCGATCATCCCGAAAAACTCATTGATGATAGTGGTTAGCCAGTCTGGAGAGACCGCTGACACTCTAGCCGCCATGAGGGAAGCCAGGAAAAAAGGCGCCAAGGTTCTTGCCATAACCAATGTGGTAGGAAGCAGCGTAGCCCGCGAAGCGGATGAAGTTTTCTATACCTGGGCTGGCCCCGAGATAGCTGTCGCCTCAACCAAGGCCTATGTAACCCAGCTGGCCGCCTTCCTTGTCATCGGCCTTTGCCTTGCCGAGGCCAGGCAAACCATGTCTCCGGAAGAGATCGAAGAGTTCAAGGCAGAAATGCTTAAGCTCCCGGAAAAGGCTGACCTTGTCCTCTCCAAGAAAGAGACGCTCCAGATGTTCGCGTCCAAGACCTTCAGCCACCGCGACATGTTCTATCTCGGCAGAGGCCTCGACTACGCGCTGGCTATGGAAGGCGCCCTTAAGCTCAAGGAAATCTCCTATATCCATACCGAAAGCTACGCCGGAGGCGAGCTCAAGCATGGAACCATAGCGCTCATAGAGCAGGGGACAGTAGTCATAGCCCTGGCTACCCAAGAGCCATTGAGAGACAAAATGATCTCCAACATTCGCGAGGTTACAACCAGAGGCGCAAACGTCCTGGGATTTTGCACCGAGAGCAAGGATGGAGCAGAGCATGAAGCCTTCAAGGCCTCCGTTTCAGCATCCCTTTCGATCCCCTACACAGAGGAGCTCCTGATCCCGGTGCTAGGCGTCATCCCGCTTCAGCTCTTCGCCTACTATGTAGCCGTCCTCAGGGGCTGCGACGTAGATAAGCCCAGAAACTTGGCGAAGTCGGTTACCGTAGAGTAGCGTAGGCGCTAAACCAAACCCAAAGCAAAGCAAAGCAAAAAAAAGAAAGCCGCTTAAAAAGCGGCTTTCTTTTTCTTCATATCCCCATTTTGGGATATTGTGTTAAATCTGGGTGACAAGATTTGAACTTGCGACCTCTAGACCCCCAGTCTAGCGCGCTACCAAGCTACGCCACACCCAGTCAAAGAAAGTTTTGGAAGTAATGTCAAAGGCTTTTTCTCTTAAAAGAATCGAGATAGCGGAAACTCACGCCCGGTTAAGCTTTAATAGTTCCGACCTAAAAAATTATAACACATGGCGGAAGGGTTGTCAATAGTTTTTTTTGAATTCATAAAATTGGCAACAAGAGCTTGAAAAAAATTCATCTAAAACTACTTAGGATTAATGCTCTGATAGTTCCGAGCAAAAAAATTATAACGCATGGCGGAAGGGCTGTCAATAGTTTTTTTTGAATTCATAAAATTGGCAGCAGACACTTGGGAAAAAAATCATGCAAAACTTAGGATTAAAACAACGAGAATGGCGGAAACTCAGCATTTCTTGCGCATAGCCTTCAGCAGGTTTAGCCTATTTTCGACTTCTAGGCGCAGGCGCAGCGCCTAGAAGTTAGACGCTTAACCTCCTCCAGCCCGATTTTCGGGCGGGTTGTCAGCGCTAGGGGCGCTGACGCCCCTCTATTCGCGCTGCCGAACTAGCGCTTTAGCGCGGCGATGTATGTGAGATGGGGGCTGGGGCTGAGCCTGAATTGCAATGTTGAAAGATACGTTTGCTTCGACGAATTAAATTGCCTCAAGAGGGCTCGCGACTTTATTCCATAGGGCGCGGATTGTGTCGAAAATTTTGATTTTTTGCACTATCCTAGAGAGTGAATCATGTGTATAATAGATTGAGACATGTCCCAAAGGGGCTAACGCCTTGGGGAGGCCTTGTTGGCCTTCTGGAGGCGCTGTGGCCTTTGAGAGGCGCTGTTGGCGAAATCCTGGGCTGCTTCAAAGCGGACATGGCAAAGGAGGTTGGAAAATGGAAAGCGGAAGCCAAGGAGATGGCTTTGAGTACAAAGAAGCGATAGAGCTCATCAAAAACGTGGTCACGTCGCAATACAGATCGGATAGGAGCGAAAGGCAGGTTGAGAGCATAGCTCTTGATTTGGGCGTTGCTTGCATGCTGGGGATGCTTTACGGATATGGCGGCAAGACATTTCGGTCTGCGTCTGGCGAAACCAGG
>JAISWZ010000004.1 GCA_031270945.1 Clostridiales bacterium
TAAGAGGCAAAGCCTCATAAGAGGCGAAGCTTCGTAAGAGGCGAAGCTTCGTAAGAGGCGAAGCCTCATAAGAGGCAAAGTCATAATAAAAAGAGCAAAAACAGCCTGTTTCAGGCGTACGCTCACAGAGAGGTGTCTTCAGAAAGGCGCTCATAGAAAAGCGCTTTCAAAAATGTTCTAGATGAACATTTCTAGGTCATAAATATCCTTAATGGCTAACAGAGAGGCGTCTTCAGAAAGGCGCTCATAGAAAAGCGCTTTCAAAAATGTTCTAGATGAACATTTCTAGGTCGTAAATATCCTTAATGGCTCACAGAGAGGCGTCTTCAGAAAGGCGCTCATAGAAAGGCGCTTTCAAAAATGTTCTAGATGAACATTTCTAGGTCATAAATATCCTTAACGGCTAACCCAGCCTATCACAAAGCTGTGCGAAGAAACTCGCATAGCTTTTTTGTTGCCCCAAGAGTGCAGCCCCTATCCCGGATCTCATATCCCTGCCCACTTATCCCACATCCCTTATCCAATGCCTGAATATAAACCCTAATGATTGCATAGGCTGATTTTAAGACAAGCGCACATGAGCGCTTGGGTTTGCAGCACCCAGCGCCAGAGACGCTGCCGTTCTTTCTTTCAAGCGCCAGGCCAGATGCGCTGCCGCTCAAGCCATCTAGAGAACCTTTTCTTTTTTTCAAATAACACCCTCAAACATATTGCAGCAAACCCCGTATATGTTTATGCCGGACGCAAAACAACCGCTCGAAACGCACAGATAACTGCGCTCAAAGGAGACTAATATGTCATTCTCAGACACATCAAAGACGTTTTCCAAGAACCCCGCCGTCAGCCTTGAAGACCTGGCTCGCGGCATAGAGCAGTACCTGATCCAGCGCGAAGACATGGTAAGCCAGATCTTCCAGACAGCCACAGGCTACAGCATCCAGACCAAGAAGAAGGATGAGTGGAAGAAGTACGTCATGCTGGACAAGGCCATGCAAATCGACCTGGCCGAAACAGAAAAGCTCCTGACAGTCCACATCGGCGGTGCCAAGTGGATCTCAAAAGGCGCGGCGCTAGGAATCGGCTTGACCATAGCCAGCTGGCCTTTGGCCTTGCCCCTAGTAGCGCTTTCCTCAATCGGAGGCATCGGAAACCTGACCCTGCCCATCTCCATCATGGACTTTATTGGGCAGTTCCTGGATTCAGACGGCACTAACATAGCGATTCCGCCTGAGGGCCTCTACTCCTCCAGCATCGATCCCCAGCGCCCGCTAGGCGGCCTGGCCTGCCCGGCCTGTGGCGCCTCCATTCCTGCTGACGCAGATTTTTGCCCCAACTGCGGCGTTTCCACAGCGCCAAAGAAGACCATCTGCCCAGCTTGCGGCAAGGAGCTTGCTGGAAACCCGAAGTTCTGCTTGCATTGCGGAGAGAAGCTGCATTAAGGGCTTGTCCCGGTTTTGGGGTCTGCTTTAAGGGCATGTCCGATTTTGGGGCATGCTTTGGCCTGTCCGGTTTCTAGAGGACGCCTTATTTCAAGCATTCAGGGCTTGCGCGTTTTTGCGCAAGCCCTTTTGTGTCTTTTGGTTTTTGGGCCTTTCGCTCTTTATATCCTTCAAGAAGAATCAAAGATTTCTTTTTCTCCCAAGACATCATTAAAAATTTTCTTTTATTGTCATATCGTGAATATAACTCTATATTCTGGCAATAATAGATATAGCTAAGCATACCCCATAAACCGAAGACGCGCGAACTCATGACCGCCAGACGCTTGAAACGGGATATGCCTTGAAGATCTTTTTGGGAGATGGTTTACATCAAATTCAAAAACAAGGCAATGGCTATAAAAAACTGGGCCATAAAAGACAAGGCGCTTATTCTGGCGGCGGTTGTGTGCGCTGCGGCGCTTACTTTATGCATGGGGCTACGCTACTCTGACAAGGTTCAGTCCGGAATCGCGGACAAGGTTATCAGGTTTCATGTGCTGGCCAACAGCGACAGCATAGAGGATCAGGCGCTGAAGCTGAAAGTCCGGGACGGAGTGCTTGCGGCGTTTGAGGGCGGGCTATCCGAGGCGGAATCGGCAAGCGAAACCAGGGCTTTTATTGAAGAGAACCTTGGCTTGATCGCGGAAGAGGCTTCAAAGATTTTGGCTGAAAACGGATCCGATTACCAAGTCGAAGCCATGCTATCCCATGACTACTTCCCTACCAAGAGCTACAGCGGCGTCACCTTCCCTGCGGGGGAATACGAGGCGCTGAGGGTCATCATAGGAGAGGGAGAAGGGAAAAACTGGTGGTGCGTGATGTTCCCGCCTCTCTGCTTTGTTGACGTAGCCAAAGGCAAAACGGCAGACGAGGGGATTGAGAAGCTGGCGACAGTTGCGACAGCGGGCGAATTTCAGCTTTTATCAGACGACTCGAGGGAAAAGCAGGTTTCCGTAAACATCAAGTTCAAGCTTATTGAATGGTTTCAAAGCATTTTTAGGAAGCCGTCCCAGAAGGCTAACGGGTCGAAGGAGTCGAAGGGATCAAGCTACGTTTTGACCCTGCCCAAGGCTGCCAGGCGCTAGCAGCGCCGGCGCTGCCCGGTGCGGTGAATTGGCATAAAAAGAAAAATTAGTATAATTTGACGAAAAAGATAAAGAAAAACAGCGTTGATGCGCTTGCATCGACGCTGTTTTTCTCTATGGGGCTAATTCCCTGCGGTTATTGGCTCGTGCAAATTTTACCGAAAAATCTACTCTTTTTGGCAAGGGTCGAAGAAATCCCGATTTGCCGCCCTTGTCGAAAGTTTTCGATTTTTCGATTCGTGGCGCTCGGATGCGATAGATGTTGACAAATTAATACAACCTTGATATCATAGATCTGATTGATTATGCCATGCGCATGCAATGCCCGCACGGAACGCGGAAGGCCTCTTGTCCCTGAGATCCGGGTTTTCCTCAAGCCTTCCAATCGAGAAAGCTTTTTGACATGAAAAAGCCTCGCGCTCTGTGAGCGCGGGATTGCCCGGGAGGTGTGGCGCTTAATGGCAAAAGCGTTGAACGAACTCAATGAGGATTTCAAAAACGCTTATAGCATGCCTGGGGATGACGCTAGAATCGAGGACAGCCAAGTACCGTATGCCCAGGTGCCAATTGCGCCATCGCGAGCTCCAATGAGTCCACAAGATCTGTTCAGCAAGCTTCCAGAGCCCGGCAACCCGGCAGAGCACTTAAACGTCCAGGAATTCAAGCCAAAAGCCATTCCCGAAATCTTCTCCTCGACGGTGGCTCCACCCCCGATGCCGCCTGAATATTTCATGGATCCTCGCATGGACGCGCAAAAGACACCAAATATCGATGAGCCTCCTAGCAGCGCGCAATGGTTCACCCCCAAGAGCCCGCCTCCCTTATCAAGCTTGGCCCCAGGCCCTTCGCAAGCGCGAAGCGCTCTGGACAGCTTGCTGTCTCCCACGGAAATCCGAATGCCTCCGACATTGGAAGAACTGATGCCGCCGGCTGGATACCAGTCGGCGCCAGGCAATGCGGAGCCTTGGAGCGCACGGCCTGCACCACAGGCCTATCCCTCAACGCAACCCGACCCTGCTATGCAAGCGGAAATGGCATGGCAGCAAGAGCAGGCAAGGCTAGCGGAGTATCAAAGGCAGCAACAGGAGTATGCTTGGCAGCAAGAGCAAGCCATGCAAGCCGAGTATCAACGGCAGCAAGAGCAGGCGATGCAAGCCGAGTACGCTAGGCAGCAACAGGAGTATGCAAGGCAGCAACAGGAGTACGCCTGGCAGCAGGAACAGGCAAGGCAGGCTGAGTACGCCAGGCAAGTGGAGCTGGCAAGACAGGCCCAATACGCCAGGCAGATCCAGATCATGCAGGCTGAGCAAGAACTGGCCAGGCAGCAAGAGCTTGCGAACCAAGCCGAGTACGCCAGGCAGCTGGAGATGGCCAGGCAAGCGGAGCTGGCAAACCAAGCCGAGCTTGCAATGCAGGCTGAATACGCCAGGCAGATGGAAATGGCCAGGCAAGCCGAGTATGCAAGGCAGGCGGAGCTGGCTCAGCAGACAGATTTGGCAAGGCAGGCTGAACTGGCCCAACAAGCGGAGCTGGCGAGGCAAGCGGAATATGCCATGCAGGTTGAATACGCCAGGCAAGTGGAAATGGCCAGGCAAGCCGAGCTGATCCGGCAGGCGGAGTATGCCAGGCAAGCTGAAATGGCGAGACAGGCTGAATTGGCAATGCAAGCGGAATTCGCGCAGCAGGCGGAACTGGCAAGGCAAGCTGACATGGCAATGGAGGAAGAGCTCAGGCTTCAAAACGAGCTTGCTTGGAATCCAGACAACGCCATGCAGACGGATTTGGCCTGGCAGCCAGATCTGGCGCTGCAGGCGGAGCTTTCGACGAATGCTGGATTGGCAAAACAGAAGCTAGGGTCTGAAGACTGGTCATCAAGCGTCCAGCCTTCGCCACTAGACCCCTCCGACCCATCAGTCTGGCTTGCCAAAGATTCAGATCCCCAGTCCAGCAACTGGATGACGCAGGACATATTTCTCAAGTCCGCAGTCGTCTCGCAAGAAAAGAGAGTTACCCAGGTTAACAGCAACTCTTCCACCGCTCGCCACCGCAATCCCTGGATACCTCCAGAAATACCTATCGCTTCAGACACTGTTTCTCAAGATGAGCTAAAGCCTGAAGAGCAGTGGGACGATGATGTATATGACCCCGATGTCGCGGACTCATGGCTAGGCGAGGAAAAGACGCCTCAGCAATTGCAGGACGAGCATCAGAGCAACTCCAGGCGGGCTGGCGAAGGCAAGAAAAGCAAGAAGGGCCAGCAGCAGGGAAAAAACGATAACAAGCCCAAAGGCCAGAAAAGGCAATCGGTTGCCGACAATAACGCTGGCAACAGCAACGCCGGCAAAAAGAAGCAGCCGAAGGGCGATTCAACAATAAAGAAAAAGATTTTTGACGTCTTGTTTTACCTCTTCCTTTTCATTGTGGTGGTTGTTGCCTTGAACCATACCTTCACGCAAAAAGGGCGCCCCATCATGATACTAGGCTTCTCTGTGCAAAACGTTCTATCAGGGAGCATGGAGGCAGTTTATCCAAAAGGCTCCCTGATCCTGATAAGATCCGTAGATCCCGCGACCCTCAAGGTAGGTGATGACATAAACTTCGAACGCGAGGAGAACGTCACCTGGACCCATAGGATCAAAGAGATCATTAAGAACTACGAAGGGTCTGGCCACCCAGCGTTTTGGACCTACGGAATCACTTCAGGAACAGTGGATAAAGATCCAGTTCCCTCTGTCAATGTTTTGGGCAAGGTGATTTATTGTGTGCC
Source organism: Clostridiales bacterium (assembly GCA_031270945.1). Classification (GTDB taxonomy): domain Bacteria; phylum Bacillota; class Clostridia; order Lachnospirales; family WQUN01; genus JAISWZ01. Next base: position 5,334 of record JAISWZ010000004.1, read on the forward strand.
CAAGATGGGCATAATAGTAAATTTCATCTCAAAAAACATAGTGCTTGTATTAGTCATCTTCTCTTTGCTCATTGCGCTGTCGTTCATTCTGCCTTCGCTCATACGCAGCTACGCGGAAGAAATGCCAAAGGTTGCTGCCAGCCAAAAAAAGTCTGGGCAGTCAAAAGACAAAAAGCAGCGGCGCGCCTAGAGGCGGCCGAGCACCGCCCATACATATCGCTCGCAAAATTAGATCTAGGCGATCCGCCGTGCTTTTTAAAGCATAACCCATAGGTTATGCTTGCAAGATCCAATTGCGGAAAGTGCAGCTCTTTTCGCAAGCCAAACAAGCCGCCACAAGGCTATTTCCCAAGAAGAAAGGAGATCGCCGCCTGATGGCATGGCTGAGCGCATATCCCAAAATTCCGCAATGGCGCCGGGCTTTTCCGGCGCCCAGGAATCAATTTTGGGGATATGCGTTTGCGCACGTCCCAATTTACTAAGAGCATATAAAAAATTGCAATTGACTTGCCGCGCTTTTTACACAACTTATCAATTGGAATGTGCGCTAATGGTTTTCCAGGGGCTTGCGCCTCTGGAAGCCACTTGCCAGCGCCCACTGCCAGGCGGCAGAAAAAACCATGCTATCTTCACGAAAAAAAGCACTTTCTATCGCAACAGCCGTGCTGCTCATCTGCATTAGCGTCACTGGGACTTTCACCTGGACTCAGTTCATCTCCCAGTCAAATGAGTTCATTGGCACGGCGGCAATAACAGGAGATATCATTCTCCATGACGATTTCGACCCTTCGACAGGCCAAAAGGAAATTTATGTCGAAACGTCAGCGCTTTCAAAAAAGGTTTATGTCAGGGTTCTGCTTGCTGAGTACATGGATCTTTTGACCAACAGCAAGCCTTCGGATCTGGACTCTCCAGATAAGCGCCTTGACTATTACAAGAACCATTTCCACGCCGGGATGCTTAACGCGGAGGATTGCGGACAGGCCAACGACGACGGCCAGCTCTTCCATGACTACTTCAATTGGAATCTTGGCGGATCCAAGTTTTACTATACCGCTACATCCGGCAACGCTTTGGATATCGACACTGATCCAGCTTCCCAGGTTTTCGGCGACACGACCCGCTACACCGAGGAAAGCCAGTATGTAAAGAGCACCCCAGACGCCGAGATACTTAGCCTTGACGAGTACAACTCAAGAACTGACGAAGACAAGAACAACACAGCCGCTTGGGTTTATGACAACGACGGCTACGCGTACTGGTCACAGCCTCTTGGCGCTCCGGTCGCTGGCACAGCCATTGGCCCGGTAACTGGCCTCCTTCTTAACAAAGTTTCAACTAGCCCAGACTTGGCTGACACCGATTACTACTATGTAATCAACATCAGGGTTGAAGCTGTTGACAGCAAAGACCTGCCGATGTGGACAGAAGACAGCGGATCGATGGATTCCAATCTTGGAGTGCCGCTTGGCGCGGAAGCTGCTAGCGGTTCCGGAGCAAGGTATCCTTTAGCGTCTTACGATGCAGTGCAGCTGCTTGACTATGTGTCAAAGATAGGGACTGCGCCGGTTGAGGCATTGCCGGCGATTGAAGAGTAATTGGAGATTTGCGAGCGCTTGGGGTTAGGGCGCTTGGGTTTAGGGCATTTGGATTTAAAGCGCTTGGTTTAAAAACGCTTGCATTTAAAGAGGCAATTAAGTAAAAATTTCAAAACAGCAAAATTTCATGGGACTTTTCCTGGATGTTAAAGTTTTTGGACAAGGCCTAAAGAGACCTGCAATCGTGATTGGCTTATGGATTTTTCATAAGCCAATCTGATGCTTTAGCGAAATCCAAGCTTTTAGCGAAAGCTAAACCTTTATCGCAATGCGCCAGATTTGAGAATTTTAATGTTCAACTAGGCTTGTGAAGGCTTTAAACAAAGTTTCATTCCAAAAGCATATCCCAAAATTCATTTGGCGGCTTGGAAAAGCCTTTGGCGATTTGCCCTTGAAACACGCAAATCCGTCCTGCTCATTTTTAGCAATTTTGGGATATGCTCTATCTAGCGCTAAGCAAAGAACTGATTTTTGTTTTGCAGAAAACAGCAAAAAACAAAAAAACCAAAACAAAAAAAACATAAAATCAAAACCAAAACGGGGCTAAGCTCATTGCGGGCTTTGAAGCTGGCGGGCGTTTTGCTCGCCAAAACTAACGATAGCGTTTCGCGTAGGCGCGAATATTACAAGGCGATGGAACGCTGAGATAAAGGCCGAAAGAGCGTTATGCTACTTCTTGGCACTTGGAGAACAATGATGAATAACAATATAAAGCGGCGCCACGCATTCAAGGTCATGTGCGTCTTGGTCAGCCTAGTCTTCACATTGTCGAGCTTTATGTGCGCGTCATACGCTTGGGGCGTGTCTGCTGTTCCATACGGCAGCTCTGCGCCCGGCTATGGAGAAATCAGGATTTTCAACAATGCCATAAGCCACGACGGATCTGAACTTACCCAATCGCAGTCAAGCCAAAAGTTTCTTTATGGGATAAACCTGCCCTCAAGTTCCTCTAGCCTCATTGACTACACTGTGATGAACTCTGAGGCGGGGGTAGCCATATCGGCTGGGAAAGCGGCGGCAGACGGGTCTTTCACTATTGAGCTCAAGCCCGGAGAATGCGCGGTAATGCTTGCGCCTATAGGGGCGCCTTACAGGATATCGGAACAGCACGTAACTGGCACAGTGGTCTTAAGCGAAAACAGCCAGGGCAATGTCCAGGCGCCGGTAACAAACGCTGTTTTCAAGAACGCGTTCTTGAAAGAGAGCTTTGGAAGCTTGGAGATAGCCAAGCTTGCAAGCCAAAGCGCGCCTATGTTTGAGTTTAAGGTAAGCTTCATGTTCCATGGCGAGCCGTACGCTGAGCCTGTGACGATGGTTGGCCCAGGCGGGGAAGGCGTATTTTCAAGCGGAAGCACGATAGGCCTCAGCTCTACCCAAAGCGTTGTATTCAAAGGGCTTCCAGTAGGCGCAGCCTACATAGTGGAAGAAGTGGACTATTCAAACATATGGTATGATTCCAACAAGAGGATGGTTGAAGGAGTCATTATCCCCGACTTGGAAGACGGAACCCCTGGAGTGCGCCTTGACATCTTTAACGAGTTTGCCTCGAAGCACGGATATCTCTCGTATCTGCCAATCACAAAGATAGTTGACGAGAACCCGAACCAGCCGTTCGTCTTTAACATAACTCTTGACGAAGGGCCTTACAAGAGCGTAGGGGCAAGCATTCCCGACGACTCTACCACAGGGCCGGCGCTTGTCATAATTGATCGCGACTCGCTCCCCTCTGGATCTGGCTTGGAAGCATATCCTCCCGGTTATTTCTCTGGTGATGGCAGCATTGATGAAAGTCGATCTGATGTTTATATCACAGATGAGGAACTTAATGCTATCACTAACGAACTTGGAGTCATTAATTACAATAATCTTCCCGAAGAAAAGCTAGTTGGCATTGCAACAATGGGCTATCGCGTCATTTTCAAGGGCGCCAACTCCAGTTTGGACTCCTGGGAGAGAGACGGGGACAACATCAAGATCTCTCTTTGGCCTGGAGACATCGCAACTATCGCCAATGTGGACACTGGCATGCGATACATCATCAACGAAGAGTCAAACCCCAATTTCACTCCGGCAATCCAGAACATTTCGGGGTCGATTCAAATGAAGCCGGTGGTCCTGGAGTTCTCAAACCATTGGAAGCCGCTTGTTCCCATTATAATCAAAAAGGTCACTGACAACGCGCCTCCGGAAGACGTTGAGAAAGAATTCAAGATCGTGCTTCTTATAGACGGCGAGGCGGTAGCGACTTACAACCTCAAAAACGGAGAGCAGTCAGAGCCCTATTACGCTCAGCAAGGCTCGATTTTTGAGATAATAGAGGACGACCACAGGCCTGAAGGCTACGTTTCATCCGCCAACGGCTATGGCGTGACTGGCTCGGAGCAAGTGGAGATTGTAACGTCAAGCGTTTTCACGCCTTCGGCGCCGACTCCTACTGACATCCCCGATTCGGCTGGGCAGGGGACAAGCACTCCTTCCAGGACGCCAACAATGACGCCTACGATAACCCCAACCAGGACGCCTGCTCCCGATCCGGGCTTTAGTGAATCTCCTGTGGCAAATCCAACATACGCTCAGCAGCCTCTTTCGACATCTCCTGGATCGACAGCTACGCCGGTTCCAGATGGAGGAGAGTCTGGAGTGGAGCCCATTAGCGGAACCATGCCGACAACGACGCCGACGCCTCCTTTGGATATCATTCCTGATGAGCCAGTGCCAGGAGGACCTGTAGCCACAGCGCCTCCAGAGCTGATCGAGGATCCGTCGCCGTCGCCGACTCCGATACCAGAGGCGCCAGGAAGCAGCTCCTCTCCGCCTAGAGAAAACGTGGCAAATCCCAAGACTTCAGATGATTCCTTGATACAGCTATGGCTCTTCCTGCTTATTGCCAGCGCAAGCGCATTGGTCATTTTATGGATCAACAAGCCTGTGCCGCAGGAAAGGCTATAGGGAGACAGCTAATCGCAATAGGCGTTGGATTTCTTGAGATATAAAAATAAAAAGCAAAAAAACAAGAGGGATGAGACAGGTCTGCCTGCTCATTCCTCTTTTTTGCTATAAAATATGTTTGTCTATCAAACCCACGAGCTTTCCGATTTCAGGCTTTGAGATCTGGGCTGTCGCGCCTAGGCTTTCGCCCTTTTGATACATTTGCTCGTTTATAAGGGATGAGAAGACGACTACGGGCAAGTTCTTCCAGTCCTTGTCTTCCCTCACGAGCCTCAGCAACCTGTGCCCGTCCATCTTTGGCATTTCAATGTCAGTTACCAGAAGAGAGCACTTCTCTTTCATGGCGCCTTTCGTTTTCTTCAGCTCATTAAGCTTCTCCCAAGCCTCAAGCCCATTGGTGCAGGCTATGATGTTGACGTAGCCAGCCCTGTCCAGGCAATCCAGAATCATCTTTTCAAGAAGCGGAGAATCCTCGGCTACCATAATGGGCTTCTTGATCCTGTCCCTCTTTACGTAGACTTCAACATCGCTTGTTTTGATGCTGGCGGCGGGACTGATGTCGGCTATGATCTTCTCGAAATCTATAATAGTGATAAGGCGCTCTTCAAACCTTGCGATTCCTGTCGCAACGCCTGATTCCCCGCCATAGATGGCGGCGTCCGGCTTTTCTATGTCGCTCCAGCTGATCCTGTGTATGTCTTCAACAGTATGAACATGAAACGCTGAGTTGAGCATGTTGAAGTTTGTGACAATCATAATGTCGTAGCCAGGGTTCGTAGATTGGGGAAGCCCTAGATACGAGGCTAGATCTATAACTGTGATTATGCTTTCCCTAGGCTTGAAGACTCCCTCCACAAACCGGTTGGAATGCGGCATTGGAGTTATGTTCTTCTCATAGCGGAGTATCTCCTCCACCTTTGAAACATTTATGCCAAAGTGTCTGTCGGCGATTGTGAATTCGATCAGCTCAAGCTCATTAGTGCCGCTCTCCAGCAAAATATCTTTCTTTCTAGAAGTGACGGCCATGCTCTTTGCCCCCTCGATACAGAATTACGCATACATATGGAGCATGCGGCAGGGGTTTTAATCCCCGCTTGCGCTTGAAGCTTTCGCGCTGGCTCGTTGAGCCCAGTATTTTTG
>JAISWZ010000061.1 GCA_031270945.1 Clostridiales bacterium
CAAGAGGAGTTCATCAGGATGAGGGACCAGAATGAGCTCTTGGAGCACGCCGTTTACTGCGGCCACTTCTATGGAACCCCCAAGCGCTATGTCCAGGAGCAGATAGCCAAGGGCAAGGCGGTGGTCTTGGAGATAGAAGTCAACGGCGCGCTGCAGGTGAGAGACAAGTTCAAGGACTCTGTCCTCATATTCTTGATGCCGCCAACTATGGAGGAGCTGCACAGGAGGCTGGTCAACCGAAACACCGAAGGGGCGCTTGCCATAGAGGATCGGCTGAAGAAAGCCAACGAGGAGATCAAGCTGGTAGACAAATACGATTACTTGGTTGTCAACGACGATATTGCGAATGCTGTAAACCAGATAGATGTCATAGTTGAAGCGGAGTCGCTTAAGCCGAAACGGTGCATGGACGCGATCAAGCGCTTCGCAATGGGCAGCGAGGCCGGGACACCGGCTGAAGCCTTATCAGAATAGGAGACAAGATATGCTCAGGCCTTCATACTCAGAACTTATGGAATCGCTTAACAAGGAAAAGAAAATGAACAGCGAGATCACGAGCAGGTACACAATCGTGATCGCGACAGCGAAAAGGGCAAGGCAGCTGATCGACGGATGCGATCCGATGGTCTACGCCTCGTCAGACAGGGCGGTTTCAATCGCGGTAAACGAGCTTGCCGAGGGGATGCTTCAGATCACAGCCAACCCAGAGGTAACGGAGAACATTCCAGAGCGCTCGGTGGCGGCGATGTACTACAAGGGGATCACGTCAACTACAGTCGCGAAGGACGACCACGACGAGGACGGCATTGACGAGGATCTGGATGATGAAGCCGAGAGCTATGAAGAGGAGTACAAGGAAGAAGAGTACACTGAGAACTATGGCGACGAGGATTACGCTGACGGCATAGACGGGGAAAACATGGGCGGGTACCCAGACGGCGACTACGACAATGACTGATCTTTACGCCAGGGTCGCGCTTTCGCAGCAAGGAAGGCGCTTGGATAAGCTCTTTGATTACCGCATACCAGAAAGGCTCTTGGGCGCGGCAGCTGTCGGCTGCCGCGTCGTTGTGCCCTTTGGCGCAAGCAACAAGCGCACGGAGGGATTTGTCGCTGAGACTTCGGATCAGACCGAGGTGCCTTTGGGGAAGATCAAGGACGTGATCGAGTGCCTCGATGACGCCCCTATACTTACTTCTGAGCTCATGGCGCTGGCCAGGTGGATGCACTCAAAGTACTACTGCGGCTTCTTTGAATGCTTGAGATGCATTATGCCGGCAGGGATAGGGCTTAAGGTCGACGAGCTGGTGCGCCTGGTATCCTATTCGGGAAAGCTGACGCCGCCTCAGCAGGCTGTCTGCGACTTGATTGAAGAGCACGGCGAGCTTGGGTGCTTGAAAAGCGAGATCTTGGCGTCTCTGGGGCCAACGACAGGAACCGTGATCACGGCTTTGAAAAAGAAAGGGGCTGTGAGCACAGAGTTTCTGTCTACTTCAAAGCAATACGCGCTTATAATCAAAATGGCAAGGCTTAACATGGAAAACCCGCTTTTGGGCGCGGCGCTAGAGGCCGCAGAGGATGACAAGAGTCCCAGGGGCAGGGTTTTGAGGCTGCTATCAGGATCGTTCTCAGCCCAGGCTTCCTCTGGGGTGCCAATGGTTGACTTGATGACTTTGGCTGACGTTTCGGATTCCCCGATAAGGACTTTGGAGAAAAGCGGGCTTGTCATAATAGAGAAGGCGCAGATTCTCCGCAACTCCGTAGATGTGGGCGGATACAAGGCCGCCCCGCCGCCTGAGCTTACAGCAGAGCAGCAGGGGGCTCTTTCTTCGATCTTGGAGGAAATGAAGAGCGATGCGCCAAAGCCAGTGCTTTTGCACGGTGTTACTGGAAGCGGGAAGACCGAGATTTACTTGAAAGTGATAGAGGAAACCCTGGCCTCCGGCAAGCAGGCTGTGATGCTGGTGCCGGAGATATCATTGACCCCGCAGACAGTCGGAGTATTTTACGGGCGGTTCGGAGACAAGGTAACTGTGACACATTCCAGGCTTGGCTTAGGTGAGCGCTACGACCAGTGGCGAAAGGCCAGAGATGGGCAGGCGTCTGTGATGATTGGGCCCAGATCCGCCGTGTTTGCGCCTTTTAAGAACCTTGGCGCGATTATTGTGGACGAGGAGCACGAGAATACATACAAGTCCGAAAAGCCGCCCAAGTATTCCGCCAAGGAGGTAGCCATAGAAAGAGCGAGGCTGACAGGCGCTGTTGTCGTTCTAGGAAGCGCCACCCCGAGCCTCGAAACTTATTACAAGGCCCTTGGAGGAGAGCATAAGCTGCTGGTTCTGCCGACCAGGATAAACAACACATTTCCTAACATCCAGATCGTGGACATGCGCAAGGAGCTGGAAGACGGGAACAGGTCAATATTCTCGGGAGAATTGTTTGCGGCCTTGGCTGAAAACATCTCAGCCGGAAAGCAGAGCATGCTATTTCTAAATAGGAGAGGGCACTCCACTTTCATATCCTGCAGGAAATGCGGGGAAGCCATTAGGTGCACCAGGTGCGACGTGTCTATGACATTTCACTCGGCCACAGGCGAGCTGGTATGCCACATGTGCGGGAGAAGGATCGAAAAGCCCAGCATCTGCCCCAGCTGCGGATCCAAGTTCATAAAGCTCTTTGGCGTTGGAACCCAGAAGGTTGAAGAAGAGGCGCAAAAGCTCTTTCCAAAAGAAAAGATAATTAGGATGGACATGGACACCACTACGGGGAAGAATGCGCACAGGGATCTGCTTCAGGCATTTCGGGACGGGGAAGCCTCGATTCTGATAGGAACCCAGATGATAGCGAAAGGGCTTGACTTTCCTAATGTTACGCTAGTTGGAGTTGTCGCGGCTGACATAACGCTGTACGCTGGAGACTTCAGGGCCGCTGAAACAACCTTCCAGCTTTTGACCCAAGTATCTGGCAGATCCGGGCGGGCTGACTCGGCTGGCAAGGTCATAATACAAACCTACGCGCCAGAGCACTACGCTGTAGAGTACACCAGAAAGCAGGACTACGAGGGGTTTTACAGGAAAGAGACAGCGCTTAGGCGCATTCTGAGCTATCCCCCGTACGCCCATATATTTGTTTTTCAATTTGTTGGCCCAGATGACCAAAAAGTGATAGAGGCTGTCTCTGAGCTTAGGAAGATCATTGGAGATGGGGATTTCACGGTCTTAGGGCCGGCTCCCGCCAAGATCGGCTGGGTGAAGAACAAGTTCAGATGGCGGCTTATCATAAAGGCAAAAGAAGAAGAAGATCTTAAAAACCTGGCGCTCCAGGCTATGGACAAGCTGGAGGCCAGAACTGCCCTTACAGGGATTTATGTAAATATGTCCATGGATCCAAGCATGATAGAATAGGAGCACGTGATAGAGCGAGGCAATATAGGAGAAACGCTTACAGGGGGTGTGCCCAACTGCTCTTAAGGCATATCCCAAAATTATATCCGAGGCGCCGGAAAAATCCGGCGTTGAAGCGTTCGCCAGGATTTTTCCAGCGCCATTTCGGAATTTTGGGATATGCACTAAGGCTTTTGGGCATGCCCAAAGCGAGTGCAACGCTTTGGGAGATC
>JAISWZ010000094.1 GCA_031270945.1 Clostridiales bacterium
CTACAAATTTTGTGGCAGCGGGCTTGTCGACGGTCGCTACAATGTTGAAGTCATCGTACCCATTCAACGAATAGCTTAGTCTTGTGCCGGTCAAAACAGTTGTAGTCGTATCGTTGTAGGTTTTGTAGACATCAAAGGAGAAACTGTCCTTGTATGCTACAATTTTTATTGAACTGCTGTCACTATACTTAAAATCAATGATGACAGCGTTGCGCTCGTTGTAAGTAGCATCACTTACTTTTGCATTGATATCATCAGCGCCAGTTAACTCCTTTAATTCGTTAATGCTATCGGTAATAATAGTTCTCGTATTGCCGCCATCGTAAGCACCCTTTTGGGCAGGGTTAAACCGCACCCTAATAATGTGATCATACACCGGCTGGATTTCCAGTTTATGCTCCTGTTGGTCGCTTCCTTCAACAGTCAGCAAGACAATGTTTCCATCAACTTTGTAGCTCTTTATTGACTTGATGAAATTGTTGTCTCGGCATCCGTTGAAGAAGTCGTCGACCTTTAGGAAACGAAAATAAGAGCTATTCATCTTTCCCCTCTCTTCTTTGATGATTTTACTGATCAAGCACATTGCTTGGAGCGGTTTCCTTGATGACAGGCGCTTTAGCGCGAGGGAAGAAAATTGCGGCGTCTTAGCGGAAACCAGCGGCTGCTACAAGCGAAAGCAATGATTGAATGTTGGCTTACTTTCGTTTGCGAGAATGTCATGTGCCGTTCAACCTCATGAATATATATTACCCGCTGATTTTCTTTTTATTCGCCAAAATAAAATTAAATATTTTTGTTTTTGTCATTAATCAGATGTGAGTCGACTACTAAAACAGTCGTTTATCGACATGTAAAAAGCACCAGATATTCATCTGGTGCCTAAAGCAACGCTGTCTCTTTTCTTTCTATAGCTCTCTCCAAACCAAAGACGATGTCCTCAGCCTAGACATATAGCCCTTGTTCAGTCCCATGTCCACCCATTTAGGCTTCTTCCCTTTGCCTTCAAGGATCAAGTCGCACAAACTCAGGTACTCTTCCAAAGCGCTGAGCTTCATCCTAAAAAATGAATGCCCTGCATGAAAACCCGTAGCGCCTGACTCCAAGAAGATTCTCTTCAGTGTTTCAAGGGTTTCTCTATAGACAGTAACTGATGTTGAATCGTCTGTTCCAAGCCAGGTATTGAGCGGAGTAATGTTGTCTCCGACAAATATCGTTTTGGAGAAGGTGTCCAGAATGCTTATGCTACCCTTGGTATGCCCTGGAGACGGAATGATCTCAAGGGTTCTTCCACCTAGCTCGTAGCTGGTAAAGTCAATGAACTGGGGTGTTGCCTTTGGAAATCCATGCTTCAGCTTGAGCGACTTCAAGAATTCGTCATCTGAATGGAGCTTCCAGACTTCATAGTCTTCTTTGGCAAGCCAGCTCTCGTTGAAGAAGTGATTGCCGTTGACGTGATCCAGATGGCCATGCGTGTTCAATACTGCCACAGGCTTGTTGGTTAGATTCGAAACTATCTTTTTCAAATCTGAGTTGCCGTACCCTGTATCTATCATGACGGCTCTTTCAGAGCCTATCAACAGGTACATGCTTACCCTGAAAAACCTGCCCCATTCGCTTATCTTCCAGGTATTTTCGCCAATCTTGGACACTTTGGCCATATCAAGAACCCCTCTTGGCTATCTGCTTCGCATAGAAGCCTCGCTTGGCACCGTCTATGATCCTTGTATCTGTTATCTCGAACGAGCCTTCAAGTCTGATGTCTTCAGATGATGATCCGACAAGGACTTTCATTGTGCCCTTTTCCACAAGCCAGTTCATCTCGTGATCAAGAAATGCGAACTGATCCGCTCTTAGCACAAGACTGACATTTGCGCTTTCTCCCGGCTTTACAGGAACTCTAGCCCAACCTGCCAATTCCTTAGCGGGTCGAAGTACGGAGGCCAACTCATCGATGATATAAACCTGGGCAGTTTCTTCTCCCTCGACAGCTCCAGTGTTGGAAATAGTGAAGCTTATCTCAACAGTTCCGTCAGCTGGCGTCTGAGGCGTTACAAATAGGTATTTATATTCAAATGTTGTGTAGCTCAAGCCTTCCCCAAAGAAGAAGAGCGGCTTCTTGTCGCTGTCAACATATTTGCTCAAAGCGCCAGCTACAGTATCAGAATAGTAGGAGTTTCCCGTCTTCTGTCCAGAATACACAGGTATCTGCCCCGCGTTTCTGGCAACCGTAGCAGGAAGTCTTCCTGCTGGGTTATAGTCTCCAAACAAGACGTCAGCAATAGACGCTCCGCCAGTGCCTCCTGGGAACCAGCATTCAAGGATGGCTTTGCAGTTCTCCTTCAAGTACACGCTTGAGAGAGGCCTTGCGTCCATATGGAGAACAGCCGTGTTACTGTTTGCTTCTATAACAGCCTTCGCAAGCTCTTCTTGAACACCTGTCAACCCTATGCTATCACTGTCCAATCCCTCGCCGATTGTGCAGTTGGCACCCCAGCCATGTTTGCCTCCAATGGCTAGAATCACGGAATCTGCATTCTTTGCCGCTTCAACTGCCTCGGCAAATCCGGACTTGTCATTTCCAGCAATGTCTGCTCCTTTGGTGTAGACTACTTCGGCGTTCGGCGCTTTCTCTTTGATAGCTTTTAGAATGGTTGGAACAAAAGGCCCGAAAGCCATGTTAAGTAATGCCGTTACCTCTGGTTTCTCTTTCAGAACACCGCTTCCTGGATAGGTCTCTTGCTCTCCAGGCGGCGGAAGCATTGAGTCAAGCCCGTCCAACCCAGCCATATCTGATGCCATGGACGCGCTCATTTGCATCTCTATTCCAGCAGGGACAGTATATCCGCCAAACAGGAGCCTTATGGAGTCGCCATGCGGGCCAATGACCGCTATCTTCTTCACGTCTTTTGAAAAGGGTAGAACATTCTCGTTCTTCAGGAGAACAATGGATTCTCTAGCCGCCTTCAGACTTCTCGCCTGATGCTTTGGATCGCCATAAGCGCTTGCCAAGTCAGCCAGTCTGGGGTTTGGATCGTCAAACAAGCCCAGCTTAAACTTTGATTCAAGCACTCTTTTGGCTGAGCGATCTATGAACTTTTCGTCCAGTATACCGTCTTTCACGGCCTTCGCGAGACTTTCGCCATATCCGCGAGGCAAAGGGCACTCCACATCCAGTCCAGCTTCCAGAGCTGATATGCCAGCAGAGGCAATGTTCTCGGAAAGCCTATAGTTGACTAACCGATCCAACGACGTATAGTCAGAAACAACTATTCCCTCAAATTTCATTTCATCTCTGAGCAAGCCTGTCAGGATCTTTTGGGATCCGATTATCATTTCACCGTCAATGGTGCCGTAGGAGTTCATTATCCCCTGCATACCAGACTCTGTGATAGCCGCTTGAAATGGCTTGGCGTAGTTTTCTCTCAGGTCTCTTTCTGTGATGGGGTTGGTAGCCATGTTAAGACCGCCATCACTGACTCCATAACCCAGGAAATGCTTTGCCGTGGCTATAGCGCCATCAGTTAAGTTTTCACCTTGTAGGCCTTTCACGTAAGCGGCTCCAATAGCCGCACAAAGAGCGGGGTCTTCGCCATAAGTTTCTCCAATCCTGCCCCATCTCGGGTCACGGGCTATATCCAGAACCGGGGACAAAGCCTGGCGATATCCTGTTGACAACATTTGCTCACGGATTGTGCCCGCCATCTCGCAAATCGTATCCGGATTGAAGGTTGCACCCAATCCCATTGGAACAGGAAATATCGTGCCGCCAGTTGTCATTGCGCCTGATAATGCTTCGATGTGAAGAATTGGCGGTATCCCAAGCCTGTTTTTGCTGAAGGCTTCTACAAGCGCCAAGTTGCCTTGGGCAATCCCAAATGGATCCTGCGCCATAGGAAACGCAACTATCTCTCCTATGCCATGCGGGAACTGCTCTGCAGTCTTGACAGGATCTCCGATAGCCATAACGCACTGCAACTGGGCGATCTTCTCTTCAAGGGTCATAAGACCAAGCAACGCCTCAGCGCGTTCTTCCGACCCAAGAGATGTGTCTTTGTATCTTTCCATTAGCTGACCTTCCTTTCTAAATTCCAAAATGCAAGCAAGAGCGCTAGCATCAGGCTTAAAACAGCTGGAATCCCAATCTGGAGCGTGATCATGGCGCTTATTGCGGAACCTGCTTGTTTTTCCGCCAAAGCATTGTATCCTCCCAAAGCCAACATCCAGCCGACCATGCCGCTTCCTATGCCTGTCCCAACTTTCATTCCAAAGCTGTTGGCGCTGGTAACCAGTCCTTCTGCCCGGAACCCGTGCTTCTTCTCGTCTGCTTCAACGATATCGCTTGCCAGGGTGAAGATAGACATCGAGAACGTGATGCTGCCTAATCCGCGTAGCAAGGCAAATGCCAAGTAAAGCGGGAGGCTGTCTGGTTTCAACAACTGAAGAAGGCATCCGGCAGCGCTAGCCAGAGCGCCCACAAGCATGGCATTGCGCTTTCCAAACTTCTTGTACACAGAAGGTAAAATGGGAATGGCTACAAGCATAGGCAGGATACTGGCAAGTGACAAAACCCCGAAATATCCGGCGTTTCCTAAGACATCCCTTGCATAGTAGATGCCTACGCCCCCTACTCCGTTTATGCAGTAGAAAACAACAAACATTGCTGTCGCAAGATAGAAGTGCTTGTTTCTTGCCAAGGTTGAAAGAGCCTTTCCTATTGGCACCTGAGCTGTCTTTCCCTCCGAGTCAAGCGGAACTCTTTCCTTAACGCCAAGGAAAGTCACAATCAGCATCACCAATGAGATAGAAGCGTATATCGCCGCCAACTTACTCCATGCCCCTTGGGACTGCTGGCCTCCAAATGCCTCCAGAAGAGGTGGCGTAGCAAGAGATATGCCAAGCGCTGTAATAATGACAGCTATTCCTCTAAAGGCTGAAACGATGTTCCTGTCATGAGATGTTAGCGAAAAGCGCGGAAGCAACGCATTGTAAGCTAGATTGACTGCCGTGTAACAAATGGCTGCCATAAATATATAGCTCGCATAAATGTATGTATGCTTGTAAACAACACCAAGTGACTGCGGAACGTTAAACAGCAACACCAAGCTCAGGGCAAAGGGAACGCAGAAAAACAGCAACCAGGGTCTAGCCTTTCCCCACCTGGTATGCGTCTTTTCAATCACGACACCCATGGCTATGTCGCTCGCCCCATCCAATATCCTTGAGACCAGCATCATTGTGCCGATAAAGCCGGCGGAAATCCCTGCGCTGTCCGTATAGTAGAGCATCAAGAATCCTGATACGAAAGTCCAGATGCAGTTGCAGCCAATGTCTCCCAAAGAGAAGCAAATTTTCGTGCCCAAAGAGCTGGCATTGCTATCGCCAGCTCTTTCATTCAAGCTCGCCACTCAATCACCTCCAATGCTATATGAGGCAAAGACTCCCCGATTTCTCGGCTCTATCATAAGTGTTTCTTTTTGGCTGAAAGAAAACTTAAATTTCGGCGTACTGCTGTCGGAGCTGACAAAGAACGTGAAATCGCCTTTCTCCAAGACCCAGCCGCTTTCAGTTGGGAAGGCGAACTGATCCAGCCAAAAAGAAAATTTTACTGTTCGCTTCTCTCCAGGCATAAGCCTTAACCTCGCAAACCCTACTAACTGCAGGTTCGGACGAACAATAGACGCCATCTCATCTCTTCCGTACACCTGAACAATTTCTGTTCCCTCGTTAGGCGATGTGTTTTCGATGTCCACGGATATCTCAATAACCGGGTTATTTCCAGCCGACTCCAATCGTACGTTTGAATACGAAAAGGATGAGTAACTCAAGCCAAACCCAAATGGATACTGAGCGCCTTGTGTATCCATGTACCCTCCTGGATGGAGCCCACGCCTAAAAGACCCTCGCGCTGGCCTATGGCTTGAGAAGTACAAAGGCGTTTGTCCTGTATCTTTGGGAATATCAAGGGGCAGCCTACCGCTTGGATTGACAATGCCAGCAACAGCTTTTGCTATCGCGATACCACCAAACGGTCCAGGTAGCCAGGCTTCTATCACGGCGCTTGCGTGTTCATAGACTTTTTTCGAGACAAGAGGGCGTCCGTCAGTATGAACCACTATCGTCTTGCTACAGACCTTAGCGACTTCAAGAACCAAGTCTTCTTGAACCCCCGGAAGGCCTATATCGGCGGAATCAATCCCTTCGCCGCTTGTGCAACTCGAAGCCCATCCGTTTTTCCCGCCAACAGCAAGCAAGGCAATATCAGCGTCCTGAGTTGCTTTTAGCGCTTCCTTGAACCCGCTTTTGTCCTCGCCTGTGATATCGCAACCAGCCACGAATACAGCGTTCGGGAAGAGCTCTTTAATAGACTCAAAAAGGCTTTTGCCATAGCTCTTCTTGTCTTCTGGGATCATTTTAACCCCGATTTTTTCGATGTCAGCGGCTTTACTATCGACAGTGCATGACGTTTCCAAAGCCATCTCAATGCTTGCGCATAACGTGTATGTGCCATGAAAAAACCTGGAGCTATTTCCTGTTGGGCCAATGACGGCAATCTTCGCGTTGCGCTCTAGCATAGGCAGAATTCCGTCATTCTTCAAAAGCACAAGAGACTCTTCTGCGGCTTTCAAGGAAATCTCTGAATCCAGGGTCTTATCCAGCGAAGGTGCGTCAACATAGGGTTTTTCAAATAGACCCAGTTTCAGCTTCAAGCAAAGAATTCGCTTGACCGCACTATCTATGAGGCTTTCTTCGATTTCGCCTCGTTTCACGGCTTCTCTTAATCCTGAAGAAAAGCCAAACGGGCGCGGAAGCTCCATGTCAAGGCCAGCGGTGAGAGCGAGAACGCCTGATTGAGCTGGGGATTGCGCAATCCTAAAGACTTCGGACAGCACCTCAAGAGACATGTAGTCGCTTACGGCTACTCCCTCAAAGCACATGCTCTCACGCAGAATTCCTGTCAGTACTTCTCTTGAGGCGCAGACAGGCTTTCCATTCACCTCTGAGTATGAAGCCATGACAGCAGAGAGCCCCGCTTGGATAGCCGCTTCAAACGGCTTGGCGAAATTTTCTCTTAGATCAAGGGGATCTGTTTGAGATCTGGCTATGTTCAGACCGCCCTCGCAGATGGAGTGTCCCAGGAAGTGCTTTGCCGTCGCAGCTACTGCTTCATAAGGCGAGTTTCCTTGTAGGCCATGGACAAATGCGGCTCCCATGGCTGAAACATGAGTTGGATCGCTCCCAAAGCACTCATTGACTCGTCCCCATCTCAGGTCTCTTGCCAAATCTAAGACCGGGGCAAGAACCTGCCTGACTCCTGTTGAGAGAAGCTGCATGCGTATCCTGTCAGCCTCGTTCCTGACTAGCTCCGTGTCAAAGGTTGCTCCTAATCCTATTGGGGCGGGAAAGGACACCATCTCAGATCCCAGAGCGCCGCAAATACCTTCAGCATGGAACAGCGCTGGGATGCCAAGTCTGCTTTCTTCTATGACGCGTATTTGAAGAGCGTTGGCAGATTCAAAGGCTCCTGAGTATGAGAGCGACACTATCCCTCCGATCCCGTCTCTTAGATCAGGCTCATCAATCCCTGGAGCCGATATCATGCAACTCATCTGGCGGATCTTTTCGCTCAATGTCATGCGCTCTAAAAGCTTCTCAGCCCGTTCTTC
>JAISWZ010000165.1 GCA_031270945.1 Clostridiales bacterium
ATGGCCAGGCTTTTTTGCCTAGCGGCGGGATACCTGCTTGGGTGCATTCAGACGGCATACCTGGCGGGAAAGCTGAAAGCGAACATTGACATAAGGCAGTTTGGATCCGGAAACGCCGGGACCACAAACGCGGCCAGGGTCTTAGGCGCCCCAGTGGGCGTCATAGTCTTTGTTGCAGACATGCTCAAGGCCGTTATAGCCTACTTTTTATGCCAAGCCCTTTGGGGGCCAAACTCAACTCTTCCGCTGGGCGGATTTGCCCTGGCGGGCATATATGGCGGCGCTGGCGCGATTCTTGGCCACAACTTCCCGTTTTTCCTGGGATTTCGCGGAGGGAAAGGCGTAGCTTCCTCCCTGGGGCTAATGGTTGCCTTTGACTGGAAGCTGGCCCTCATATGCTACGCCATAGGCGTAACGCTTATCGCTACAACAAAGTACATCTCGGTCGGTTCCTTGGCAATGCTTGTTCTATTCCCGATTCTTACGCTAACGTTTGGGCATCCATTCGAAGCGCTTGCTGTGACAATTTTCTTGGCCGTAATGGCCATTGTCCAGCACCGGGAAAACATCAAGCGGCTGATTGCCGGGAAGGAAAACAAGTTTAAGCTGAAAAAAGAGGGCACGTACAAGAAAGAGGATTCAAAGGCGCCGGAGAAGTAGGGGAAGCGCGAGGCCGGGTTTGCAGCGAAGCTAGGGAAAGCGAAAAGCTAGGCGAAACAAAGGCAATACAAGATCAAAGGCAAGGCAAATTTTAAAGGCAAGGCAAGATCAAAGGCAAAGCAGGATCAAAGGCAAAGCAAGATCAAGATCAAGATCAAAAGCAAAACAAAACCCTGGATGGAATCATCCAGGGTTTATTGCGTTTTTTGGGATAGAATAAGCGCATATCCCGAAAACCTGCGAAGGTAGGGATTGCGGTCGAGCTAGGTAGGCGCTCTGCAAGAAAAAAATGGATTGAACTTTAACATCTTTCCAGCATAACCTGCATGAGCGCCAAAAACAAAAGCAACGCTGACAACGCCCGCAAGCGCGGCTACAAACTTAGATCTCAGACAACTTTCTGCACCAAAAAAAGCTGTAGCACCTATTAAGATGTAACGATGAGCGAAATGAATAAACTTTTCACTTGACCCAGTGGTTGATTGTTTTTGATAAAGATGATTTAAATTTGCAAAAGTTTTCGCTCATGATTAAAGCTTTCTTTAGGATTATTTTACTGATTTCGACAGCCGGACGCGCCACATTCGGAAAGCAGGCGAAATTTCTTAACAAACGCTTGATTTTAGTTGGCGCCAAGTATATAATGTTTATGCCAGGTCTTAAATGGCTAATGCGTGTCCAATCGGGCCCTTGAGGGATTATCTAGAGCATATCCCAAAATTCCGAAATGGTAGCGGAAAAATCCTGGCGAACGCTTCAACGCCGGATTTTTCCGCTACCTCGGATATAATTTTGGGATATGCTCTTAGATGCGAGGAAAGCAATGCGGACGCCTAAGCGCCCGCCCTTGTCGACCTGCGCGTTTAGAGATCAAGGCGCTTGTTTGGCGCTTGCTGCGCCGAAAGGCGCTATGCTGATGGGCGATTGAATAAAAGCGCGCATCCCAAACTATTAATGGCTAGGAAGCCTTTTTTGAAGTTTTGGCATGCGTTTTAAAGAGCCACCTGCCTTCGCAGGCAGGCCGCATTCAAGAAAATCGCCAGGCATATCTTTATTATCCTAAAAAGCGCGAAAAGGCGCTTACAACATGAAGGAGGATTTACAATGGCATTCCAAATCTCTGACGAGTGCATCGCTTGTGGAAACTGTGTACCAGAGTGCCCAGTCAACTGCATTTCCGAGGGCGCAGCGAAGTATGTCATTAACGCAGATGAATGCATTTCCTGCGGATCATGCGCTTCAGCTTGCCCAGTAGGCGCTCCTGTAGAGGCCTAGCAACAAGGCCTGATGGCCCGTACGGGGCTCTGTGAGCCTGTAAAGGGGCTAGGCGCCTGAAGATAGGCGCTAGGTGCCTGAGATGGCGCTTTAAGCCTTAAGCTACAATAAAGCCTTTGGGCTCGATTAACCCTAGGTGACCGGATTTGAATAAAAGGCCTGTGGCCTTGAGCAATTACAATACTTGCGAGCCTTAAGCTCGCCGGTATAAAAAGGCCTATCCTCTCTGGATAGGCCTTTTCTGTTCTACGGGTTAGCGGGAAAACTTAGAAAGCAGATGAAATTTATGGATAAATACATAAGATGATTAAAGCATGACGCTTAGATTCAGATGATATTGAAGTTAAAGGCATTTCAAGTAATGATTACGCAGCAAGAACTCCATCAAGGCTCTAAAACCAAGGCTTTGAATAAAGGCTGATGCGGAGGGATAATCTTGCGGTTACGCCATTAAGTCTATTTGTCCAGTGGTTGTTACAGCTGAATCAGTTATAAAATATTCGTGTTTGAAGTCATTTCAGCTAGATAAAGCTCCGATCAAAAGATGATTAAGCAAAAGCCTTAAAATCGGGCAAAGCTTAAACCCGCAAGATCAGGAATTCTAGTTGCCAGCCGCCAGGTCTGCGGAGAAGAAGTCGAGCATCTTCTTGGCCTGGGCTTCATCGGGCTTGCCTTTTTTGACGGCTAGGATGTCTTTTAGCATCTTCTCGCTGTCCTCGTCTGACAAGTACCTGAAAAGCCCGGAGCCCCATTTGGCTTCCGTTGGGTTGTGCTCATTCTGGTAGTAGTCCCAGAAGCGGATGCTGCCAGACTCTTCGGGAGTCATGGTAATTTTGTATTCGGGGTTTGCCATTACATAGCTCTCATTCACGTCATCGCCCTCAGAGTATTCGCCTATTAGGAACGCCGCGAATATGTAACGTTCGTCTTCTTTTTCCCTTTCAACGCTTCTGGTGGTCAACGCGCAGAGACTGTTTGTCCTGACTTTTCTAATGAGCTTGGGCTTGGTGACTTTCTCGAAGCCAGCGCCTGCCCGCCAGGTGGTAAGCATGGAGCATTCAGGACAAAGCGCCGCCTGCTCTTTTGTCTTGCTGTCGAGCTCGCTTCTGGTTATCTCGCCTGCGGTGAACTTGGCGCAGTAGCTTCCCTCAACTATGCAGGTTGGCCTTTTGAGCCTGGCGACATTGTGCTTGAGCACGAGATCAGTGCATATCCCGTTGTAGCCGAACTCTGTGTCTGTCCTGCCGCCATCGCAGAACGCGCACTTGAACGCGATGTTTCTCTTCTTGGAGCTTGAGGCTGGTTTCGGCTTCTTTGGCGCTGGCGCGGCTTGCTGGGCTTCTTCGCGCTCCTTCTGCGGTGCTGGCTGCTTTGGTTCCGCAGCTTCAGGTTCCACTGTTGCGGCGGCAACTGACGCTGTCGTTTCTGCCTGTTCTGGCGAGGGCTTGTCTTCCTCTTTCTCGGAAGCTGGCTGGTGCGTTGCCGCTGCGGCTGGCGCTTGCGCTTTTGCCATGGAAGGCGCCACAGGCGGCTTTTTGCCTTGCGAATACCTAAGCTCTGATATCCTGGCGGCCTCAGCCTTGGCTTGCGTCGCCGCCATGCATTCTGACATGATCTGCTCTTCTACTGACTTGTCTTCAATCTCCAGGAATTTCTCGAATGCGTCGGGATATCTGAAGTCCGCTGTCTTAACTTTGAACTTGATTGTCATGATCCCATTTTCCTGGCGTTCGATTGTTCCCTCTCCGAATTTCTTGTGGCTTACGGTCATTCCAGTCAAATCCAAAGACGGCACTCTCCTTATACTAGTGTGAAAAACTTGGCTTTGCATAAAGCTTATTGCGTAAAGCTTATTGCGTAAAGCTTATTGCGCAAAACTTTTGAGCAAAACATGCTGCTTTCGCGCAAGCGATTGGCAATGATTGAAAAAAAGCGCTTTGCCCCGCTTGCGCAACGCTGGAGCGGCTCGACATCCCTCGACATTGTGCACCAGAAAAGCTTTGGATTAGAAAACGGCTTTTGGCGCTCTGAAACGAAGGATAGATCCTTTAGGCGCGTATAGGCGCTTGGTCGCTCTTAAAAAAGATTAGACGCTCTCTTTTTATAGTATAATATTTTTCGCGCCAATGCAAGAAATTTAATCAGCCCTTTAGGCGAATCTTCGACGGCAAATCCCTAAAATCCCGCCTGGGATAAGATCAAAATAATGGGAATTAAAAGGGTCAAGCGTTTGAAAGCTTGCAACGACAACGAATTTTCAGATTTTTCAAGCTTGGAACGGCATCAAAAGCTCAAGCATTCTTAGGGCTTAGGCTTTATAGATTGATAAATTCTCAAATTTGGCAATTGGAAGCCAGGCGGGCCCGCCGCGAGAATTTAAAATCTGCGATCATCAAATATATCCTGATGACATCAAATGGTAAAACAATAACCACCCGGACAGTGTTATAATAAGGGATATCCCAAAACTCCAAAAAAGGCGCAGGATAGTGTCTCTTAGTGCATATCCCAAAATTCCGTAATGGCAGCGGAAAAATCCTGGCGAACGCTTCAATTAGTTTGCTCGGGCTTCTGCGAGCAAACACCCGGATTTTTCCGCTGCCTCGGATATAATTTTGGGATATGCACTTGTGCAAGCGAGCGCCTAAGCGGGAAAGAGTGTCCTGCCTTTGAGCCAGGCAGAGCATGCCGCTCTTTGGAATGGCAAGCGCTTTTTGCGCTTGCGAGAACAAATCATATCCCCAGCGCCAATCCCGGACGGCTGGGGTCTATACGCGGGAGGAAGAGTTATGGCAAAGAAGCTCTTGGCAGTGGTCATGGCAGTGCTGGCCTTGTCAGCGCAGGCATACGCGGCACCTACATACAAGGAGGCAATTACCCCGAACAAGCTGACGATAGAATGGCTTGGAGACACGGCGCCGGCGTCGGACTTGGACGCCTTTCGGATCCGGGGGTACAATGTTGCCCAGCTGCGTCCGCTTGTTGAGGCCTGCGGAGGAACAGTAAAGGGTCTTGCTGACGGCACGTACCAAATTGTCAAAGAGAAGGGCATATCTGAGTATTACCCTGTGAAATTCGCTGCAAACACGGAAGTGAAAACTCAATACAATGTTACAAGCATACGAGACGCTGCAGGGAAGCTGACCTCGCCTTCAGAGCCTGGATGGATATACCTGGTCGACTACCAGTACAACTGGGGGAGCCTGCGCGACATCCTTGGAAGCTTGGGGCTGGTCATAGACTCGGTGGAAGATGATCCTACCGGAGGGAAGACAAAGGTTGTAATCAAGGAGAAGGGGGCGACTCCGACCCCGACACCGAAGGCTAGCGCCACGCCAAAGGCTACGCCTACTCCAAAGGTTACCGCAACCAAGGCGCCAACGCATACCCCGACACCTACGCCAACGCCGAAAGTGGCGCTGTACCGCTATGATCTGAGATCAAAGCCTGCGGACATAGTAGCGAAGGAAATGGAAGAGCTTTTGGTTACAGTGCAGACGGCCATAAACGCAAACGGAAGGCTTGTGATTTATGGAGTTGCAAAAGGAAACTTGGAGCTAAGCCATGATCCGCTGGTTTGGAGCGGGGTCGCGGCTGGAAAGGAATTCGCCTCTGGCGCGACAGTGCCTGTTGACTCTCTGGTGGAGTATGCGTATATAGGGACGGCGCCAACCCCCACGCCAACCACGCAGTGGTTTGACCTGGGATACAAGACATTGGAACAAGGCTTGCCTGACATAATGAACAGGTTCACAAGCGTAGGCCAAAAGACTGATCACTACGGGATTCCCATTGTTTACGGAATAGCTTCCACAAATGTGATCTTGGCGTATGACGCCAGGTTCTGGCTCATAACTTCAGGAAACCCCATGGCTACAGTAAATACCGGAAGCACTGTGGAAAAGGGCGCTTATGTTGAGTTCTCGTTTATTGGGCCCAGGAACACTCCAACGCCTACGCCATCGCTGTCGCCTACGCCGACTTTGACGCCTACCGCGGCGCCTAGCCCGACCGGCGCGCCAACAATAGCCATGATCCAGCAATATTACCTTAACGGAAACGTGATAGAGGTTCCAAAGATAATGGTCACAGCGCCGGTGCCTGATCTTTTGAACAAAAAGATCCTGGATTTCGCCGGGAGCTACCAGGCTTACCTAAACACCTATCCCAGCGACCAGAACAAGCTGGAGCTGAAGCTTTACCCGATCCAGTCGCAAGGAGTGATATCCCTTGTGATGACAAGGCTGGCCGTGCCCGACAACGCGACCCAAGGGGAGATAGGCTCTGTCAACTTTGACTACACAAAGAACATTGAGATCACTTTGGCTGACGCGGTGAAAGAGTCGGGACTGGATCTGGTGTCTGCTGAGAGCAAGCTTTTGAACGTTCTGCCTGGGGGCATAGCAAACCACCAGATGGACTCGTTCCGTCCAGCCGCTTTCGCAAAGACAAGCTTGGGCAACATTTTCTTTTATCAAGTGACATTTAAGCCTGACGCCACAGGCGCCATAAAGAGGTCGATATACATCAGGTTCCCAGACGGAAGCTACGAGGCTTACGACAAGACGGAGCTCTGGCTATACCCAGTCAGGAATGAACTGAAGTACATGGATCCGCCGCTGTTCTTTGAAACGCATAGCTAAGCCAAAAGGAGGCGCAGACTTGCGTTTCTCGCAAAAACGTTGAGCGTTCATTAGATTTTAAGATCAAGGCCTGGATAAAGGCAGGAGACGCTCCTGCCTTTTTTTGTTTGCCTAGATCTCAAGGGAGTTCCAATGCTCTTCAAATTCCTCCGCCATCTTCACCTGCGTTCTAGTCCTGTCCAGGTTTTGGCGAGGCCTTGTGATCTTGAAGTAGACATCCCCCAATAGATAGTCAGCCAGGAAACGGGTAGCCAGCTCCAGGGTAATGATCCGGGTGCCGTCCCTCAGGTGATCCAGCTCAAACGAGGTAAGGGAGTCTCCGATCACCGAGAGGAAGCCTTCGGTATAGGCCACGAAGTGCGGGAGAGACAGCTTTACCTTTGACAGATCAACCTCGTCTTCAGCAGCGGTGCTTGCGCCGTAGCGGATGGCGTCGCCATAGTCCGTAACTGACAGGCCTGGCATTACTGTGTCAAGGTCAATGATGCACATGGCTTTTCTTGTATACTTGTTAAACAGGATGTTGCTGAGCTTGGTGTCATTGTGGGTGACGCGCAGAGGCAAGACGCCTGCGGCCTTAAGATCCATTAGCAGTGAGCACTCTTTTTCCCTCTGTAGCAGAAAATTGATTTCTCTCTGGCATTCCTTGACTCTTCCAACCGGATCCTTGTCAATTGCCTCATGCAGGTTCGTGTACCTGAAGGGGGTGTCATGAAAGCGCGGGATCGTTTCCACCAGCTTTTCAGCCGGAAAGTCAGAGAGGCTTGCCTGAAACTTTCCGAAGGCTCTGGCGCATTCACGGAAGACGAATAGAGAGGCGGCGCTTTCAAGGCAGACGCTTTCTTGGATGAAGTCATAGAGCCTCCAGTACTCTCCGTCAGGCTCTACATGCCATAGCGCATTGTACTTGGTTGGCACAAGCGACGCCACTTCCTTTTTGGCTGAAACTTTCTGTTTCAAGAACTCGATGACTTCCGCCTGGTTTCTCATTACAGCCTCGGGATCCTTGAAAACGCTTTTGTTGAGCTTTTGCAGGATGTAAACCCTGCCAGAGCTGTCTAGAAGAAGATAGGTGTCATTGATGTTTCCGTTGCCATACTTGTCGCAATACAAAGGCTTCCCGTCCAGTTGGAAATTTTGGGCCAGCTGGGACAATAGGGCGAAATCGCTCATAAGGGCGCTCCTTTCACAAGTGGCTTTGGCGCGAGGAGCGAAATGTTCTTCGCTCCGTGTTCGTTTGATTCAGGAAATCGGGGAAATCTTAAGGCTTAGGGCTAGGGTAGTGCTAGGCATAGGCCAAAAGACCTTGGATCGCAAAGCTAGATCGAAATCGTAAAGCTTTAAGCAGAAATTTAAAACGTAAATCTAAGAAACGTTTATTCACAATCAAGAGTGAACTTTCAACACATGGCAAAAATTTCAATAGTTTGTTCGTGAGCATAGACATCAGGAACATGCATCCCGCGCTTGCGCTCGCAAACAGCCATTCTCGTGAATGAAATGCGATATTGTTTTAACTCGCAAGTATGGCTTTGGTCTCTATGAAATTTTTCGATATGCGCATGAATTGATTATAATGCGCCTAATGCTTTCAGTCAATGAAGAGAATGAAGTTAAAGCAGAGAATTCAAGCGGTTACAACAGGAAGCCTTGGCTTTTGCATGAAACATGAATAAAATGGCAGTTTAAAACAAGGGCAAAGGCTAGCGCACATGGCCAAATCTATACATGGAAATCCTCCTGGTTGGAGTGCGGGGCCATCAAATCAGGGATTGGAGGGACAGCGCGTTGGAAGGTTGCGTAGAGCCCTTTGGAGAACCAGGTTCTTGGGCACCCAAGTAAATGCTGGGTTAGGAAATTAGGAACCAAAGGCAGCCAAATTTGAAAGCCATTTTTAATTCAAGCATAATCTTTTCGCTTTTAGCATAGCATATATTCGCGTGAGTATTGCTTGAGCGCTTTTGATTTGGTGATCCTTTGCTTGGTTAAAGCGGTTTAATGCATTTAATCGCGCCACTAGGCATAGGCTGGTAATCCAGTAAGTTTAAGCATATTAAGCGCCCAAATCTGGCCTTACCAGATTGGCCAGCGCCTGCCCTTGAAAAATGCTAAACATTGGCACTGAAGAAATATTTTGGGTTGAAATAGGATAACGGCGTACATTAAGGCATGTCATATGCTCAGCGCCTGCTCATGGAAAACGCAATCATTTGACTTCAAAGAAATAATCTGTCATAATATATAGGTCGGTGCCGATCATCTGGCCCTACCAGATTTCAGCGCCTGCGAATGCCTTAAGTGCTTAGGGCAAAAGCCCCTTAAGGCTATGAGCCCCGAGGGCGCTGAGCGCCTAGAGCGCCAGCGCTTGTCTGGCCCTACCAGTTTCAGCGCCTCATTTGGCGCTGAGCGCCCCCTGGAACGGCATGGATAAGACGAAGCCTTGATTCATGCGGCTTTGTTTTGGCTCGAGTGACAAAGAAGCTTCAAAACTGAGCGCCGGCAGGCGCTCGAAGGCGGGTTTTCAGCGGATCTAAGGGGCCGGCTCAGTCGAGGCAGCGCCTGCACACGCTGTTTTGCCCTAGAA
Source organism: Clostridiales bacterium (assembly GCA_031270945.1). Lineage (GTDB taxonomy): Bacteria > Bacillota > Clostridia > Lachnospirales > WQUN01 > JAISWZ01. The sequence continues at coordinate 9,163 of JAISWZ010000165.1, forward strand.
GCAACACTCAAAACGGAATATTTTAGCCCTTTTGGCCGCTGGGTAACAGCAGCGCTTATTTGCTGCAAAAATGAAATACAAAATTTTTTGCCCTGTTGTGAATAGAATTTA
>JAISWZ010000247.1 GCA_031270945.1 Clostridiales bacterium
GGCGAGATGCGAGGAAATGATATGATGGCTCGGCAGAGCTTGTCAGGGAAGTACTTGCTTTCAATCGTCCGCTCGCTTGAATCCTCCAGGAACGCTGAAAGAAGCCTCTTGGCATCTGCGTGGCTAGGCTCCAGCTCATTTTGGAAGAGGCTGTCTGTCACAAGGAACGGTGAGAGTTCGGCATCTAAAAGCGTCGCAAAAGTTTCTGAGATTCGCTGTTTAACCGCTTCCGTGCTGTCGAGGCGTAGAAGCTCAAGTGAGGCGTCCGGCATGATGAGCTTGTATTGCCTTTCAACTTTGCCTCCATTTGCAAGTCGATATGTGACATGTATCTGATCTGTCAATGCGTCGCTGCTGTTTCCTAGCAGCCTTGGCTTTTCGTCTATCAATATCTTATGGATGTCAAGGACTGTGCGCAGGTCGCTTTTCGAAGAGTATTCCAGGTCGCTGAAGTCTCTGAAAACCCATTCCAGGTAGTCGCCGTCGAGGTCAGGATACTTGTAGCTGCCAAACTCCCCGCTCTCTCCTATCAAGAAGTCAGGCGCCCCTGCGTATGTGATGGAGGCGCTTTCAATCTCGTCAAGATTTGGCTGGTATGACGCATAGCCAAACAGGCCTGTCGCGCAGATGACGCATGCTGCCGCTGTTATGGCGGCTGAAGCAAGCAGCTGCCCTAGCGTCTTGAATTTGAAGGCTATTTCGACGTCTCGCGCCAATATGAGCTTGCAAACAAGAAACGACGCTATGAACGCCATTGTCCCGTAGAGAAGCAAATCGAAACCACTTGTATTTATCATTGTGAAGACAAGGCCAAACATGGCATATGCAACTGTAAAACAGAAAAGTGTGCCCATGCATCCAGCCTGTCCAGTTACGCCTGCTCTCTCTGCCTTGTCCCGCTTGAAGAGCCTCAAGGCAAGAGCGCTCGCTAGAATGGATAGCAGGATCCAAGCAGCCAATATGAACGCTCCGCCAAGCCTGCTTCCCCAGGTGCCTGTCGAATAGCTGTATTTCTCTAAAAACGGGATCATGCCCCACCCAGGCAAGTATGGGGATACATGATCAAACAGGCTTGGCATGGTGGTTCCGAAATAGTTGTTGACTGCGCCAAATGCGTTGCCATGCAGAAAGAACTTGAATATGCTGGTTGTGCTGTTCAAGATGAAGTAAGGCCCAAACATCAGGAAAACTGAGAACGCCATGCCCTTCGCTGATGTTCCCGCCATCAAGCAAACCACTGAGGCGATGCTGTAGACTGAAAAGACGGCAGTGAATCCGGCAGCCGCCAACAGCAGCGCCGCCTGAGCCATTTGCGAGGAATATCCAAATGCTTGGACATTAGCAATAACCAGAATAGCCATGTACGCAAGGAATGGAACCGTAGCCGCTATTAGCCCAGCCAGGTACTTGGAAAGGAAAAGCCTGTCCCGGCTGACAGGCGGCGACTGGTCTGTTGTCGATGACCTTCTGCCATGAATGAAGCGCAGTGAGTATGTTGCTGTAACTATGGCCTGCATTGCTATTATTGCAAAGAGGATTAAGTAGCCCTGGTGATACTCCGCAAGATAATAGGATGTCTGGGGCGAGGGTGCCTTCACAAGCTCAAGCCTGCCTCCCTGAATCTGCTGGAGGAAGATAAAAATGGCGAGCGTCGCAACGCTAATCCCTGCAAGGCCCAGGTTAAACGCTGACAGGGAAGCATGCCTGCGCAACTTGCGGCGCTTATTTGAAGAGTTTGGAGAAGTCATAGAGCTTCACCTCTGTTTGTCAAGAATATGTCTTCTGTTGTATAGCATCTATCGTATAGCAGCTGCCATGTCTCACTGATCAATGAATAGCTGAGTCCGCTTAACGTCATCAGCATCTTCATCCCAGTCGTCATCGTAAAGCTCATCGAGCCCCTCATCTGGAACAGCTTTTATAATGGCATAGTACTGCATGATTACCTTCTCGCAAAATCCGGCAAGCTTTGGCATTTCCTCGTGGATAGCGCTCCAAACCAATGAGCCGCTAGAATTGTTACCGAAAACATTGCTCAGAGTTTCAATGTCCTTCCATGAAATCTCATCAAAGGCTTGCTTGAACTCATCCGTCAAATGACATGACAGCTCTCCGATTTGCGCGACGTACATGCAGCAAACATCCCTGTAAATCTTATTGGACTGAAAGACGTCAACCGAATTTCCAAAGTATTCAATAGAGTTATCTATATCCTTGCAATGCTCTGCTATCCGCTTCAATATCGTGATTGTTTTTGGCGGCCTTTCATCCATATATTTCAACCTCATCCTTCATGATTTCTTGAAAAAACTCTTGATTATATTCCATAGTGTCAGTTGTGACAATGTCAATTGGCTTTCTTAAGCCTTCTTCCAGCTCCCCATAAAGGCCGGCAAGCTCGAAAAGATCACTGATTTTGCCGCACTCCACAAGCAAGTCAACATCGCTTCTCCAGGTAGCCTCATGTCGAGAATATGAGCCAAAAAGGCAAATCTTGCCTGTCCCGCGAGACTTCGCGATTGGAGCTACTATGGCCTTGATTTCTGGTATGGTGTATACGTGCCTTGTATATTTTCCCATTATCTTCTCCTTGCATGGCTGGAATCAGGCCTCTGAGGTTTAGCGCTTCAGCTACTGAAGAATCGCTGGTCCTTTCTGCACATTTAGGATATATGACATCATACCGCTATGGTAAAAATAAGTCAATAGCAATTGCATTGCACCACCGCCAGGGCCAAAAAGCGCAGCTCCCGTAAAGAGCTAGGGTTTATACTTTTTCGCAGAAGCGGCCATATTTCAGGCAAAAAGCGCTCCTTTCCGATACCGAAAAGGAGCGCCCTAGAGCATATCCCAAAATTATATCCGAGGCACCGGAAAAATCCGGCGTTGAAGCATTCGCCAGGATTTTTCCGGTGCCATTTCGGAATTTTGGGATATGCTCTTAATACTACTTGCCGTTGGCGGCCAGCAAGACCGCTTTGTAAAACCAGGCGTCACCAGCCAGATCGTTGAACACGACACCGTTCTTAGGCTCTGATGATGCCCAGCCAAGAACATTGTTAACCAGGGCGACTGTTTCGGCTCTGGTGATGTTTCTAGAAGGGCCAAATGTACCGTCGGGGTAGCCTGAAATCCATTTCTTGTTGTAAGCGGATCTGATATAGCTGTATGCCCAATGGCTCGTGGGGAGATCTATAAACGGAGGCGTTCCGGATTCATCCAGATCATCAAACTTCGAAACCAGCGCGGCGAATTCGCCTCTTGTAATGGGGTTGGCACCCTGGTACGTTCCATCAGGATATCCAGAGATGATTCCGTTGGTTGACAGGTATCCGACAGCTCCTGAATACCACTGATCCTCGGGCACGTCAACAAGGTCATTCTTGGTGTATGAAGCTTTTTCGTCATCCAGTATGAGCGCGAAGATAATTGCGGCCGCCTCATAACGGGTTATATTGTTGTTAGGGGCAAATGTGCCATTTGGATAGCCGGAAATATAGCCCTTGGTTCCGCTCTTGTCAAGGGCAGGAGTGGTTTGCTCGCCTGGATTTGACGGAACTGGAGTCGCTGTGCTAGACGGTGGAGTCGTTGATATTGCGCCGCCGCCAGATCCCCCAGATCCTCCAGATCCGCCGGATCCGCCGGATCCGCTGTTGTCGCCTCCTCCAGTGCTGGTGCTTTGGGCGACTGATGTTGTAACGCTCACAGCAGTGCTGAGAGCTGAAGCTAGGGTTGAGTCAGTTTCAGCTGCGCGTTGAACGAAGCTATAGGCAGTGCTTGGGCTCAGGCTAGTGAAGACGTTGGAGTCCTGGAAAGCTTCTCCATTGTTGATTGAATACTCATAGCCTGTGACAGACGCCAATGTGACAGACGTATCTGTCTTGGAGCTCATAACTGGATCGACAACGCTTCCGGAATACGGAACCTTGGTCGTTACCGCAAGTATGCCGCTTATGACTGATGCTGATGAAGCGCCTGCTTTCTTGATGCGTTGAACTACGTTATAGGCTGTTCCTGCTGTCAGGTTTGTGAAAACGCTTGAATCCTGCCATGTCGCTCCGCTGTCAGAGGAATATTCAAATCCGTCAAGCTCGGTCAGGGTGATCGTCGTATCGGTCTTGGAGCTTAGCTTTGGGAGCGGAATGGCAATGGCGTATGATATATCCGTTCTGACCGAGAGCGAGGCGCTCGCGGCTGAAGCTAGAGTTGTAGCCGTCGCTTTAATGCGTTGCACCAAGCTATAAGACGTATCAGGATCCAAGTCATTGAAGATGTTTGAATCCTGCCATGTCGCACCGCTGTCAATTGAATACTCATACCCGTCAAGCGGCGTTAGGGTGATCGCAGTATCGGTATTGGAATCCAGCACAGGCACAGCAACATTTTCGCTAGGCAAGGCATTTGTCGCAATTGCGTATGCTAAGCTCGCGGCTGACGCCAGTGTTGTATTGGTCTCCTTCATGCGCTGCACAAAGCTGTACGTTGTTCCGGCTGTCAAACCGGTGAAAACAGTTGAATCCTGCCATGTCGCGCCGCCATCGATGGAAAACTCAGCCCCGTTGAAAGTCGAGAGGGTAATGGACGTATCTGTCTTTGATCTCAAAGTTGGCATGAGCATGCTGGACGAGCCGACGTTTTTCACTTGCTGAAGCTCAACTGAATACGTATAGTGCCCGCTTATGGCCGGATCATTGGGCAAGGTCACAGCAAAGTTCTCAAGGTTGTAAACGGCAATGCTCATGGTATGCTTTTTGCTGGTGTCAGGGCTTCCAGTCAGGGTAAGCGTTCCGGTGAAGACGTTTGTGTTGTTGTTAGCATACGCGTTTCCGTTCGTGTCCACGAGGGAGTTCAACATGAAACGGGCTGTATGGCCTCCGAAGATTTCAGAGTAGACCGAGCTAAGAAGAGAGAGCTCCCCTGTAAAATCCCGGCCAAGCTCAACAGGGTCTCCAGCTGCTGAATTACGAAACGGCGAAGCTCCGTCAGAGGTGCTGCCCGTCACTTGCTGAAGGCGCAGTGTCGCTCCCATTAGCACCGAACTTATAGGCTCAAGCGCGACGCCTGAATCGCTGGTTACAAGCAGGTAATACTTGGATGTATCTTTGAGAACCTCATCGTAAAGAACAAAAGCGAAGCCTCCGCTAAGCTGCGGCCTAACCTCAACCGCAGTTTGGGTTGGGCTTCCGACATTTTCTATTTTGTAGAGATAGAATTGCAGGTTTTCAGGAGAGGCTGGCACCAAGGAAAACCTCACTGTTCTGGACTCTGCAACTGAAATGATTGCTGTCTTTGTCACCGTTGCCGTCGCGGTTCTTGAAGTATTGTAGCTTACCGTGAATTGGATCTCATGATCGCCTATCGAGTCGAACAGCACTTTGGCGCTAGCTCTTAGCTTGCCGTTGCTTACAGTAGACGTCGCGGCCTTCTCTGCAGATCCGTCTATCGAGTAGGTGATGCCAGAAACGTCAGCGTAGCTGGAGATATCGGCTACAATCAGCGCTTCCTCGTCAATATAGACAGCACCAGTGGTTATGTCTCCGATAACCGGCAACTCCCTTGGCCTTGCTGAGTTGGAAACTGTCGCTATGTTGTTGTCGTCTACCCTCTCATCCAATCCAACAGAGACATTTTCAAGAGACACAGTCAAAACGTTTGCCGCTCCAGAAGGAAGCCAGTCAAACTCTATCGGGTATGGGGAAAACTCATCTATAAAAACATTCTCTTCTCTATACACTTCATTTCCGTCATCAGTCGCAACAATCGTAACCCAGCCTCCGCGACTGCCACGATTGAAGATGCTAGCCGTTACATGGTCAAGTTCCCCGACAATGCTGGATTTGGCCGCTATGATGTTCTCGTCGTAGATAGCGAAGTCAGGCAAGGCGCGGACTTCCTCGAAAGATTCCGGTGAGCCTATATAGGAAACAAATGTGCTCGACGGCACAATCATTGTTACTTCCGTGTTTGCAGTAACAAAATGCGAACCCGGGTTTGTGTCATAGTCGCGTATAATTGTATTTTTGCCTGGCACCAAGTTTTCGACAGGCATTTTAGCTACGTCGATTTCTGTAAGTCCATCATTTGTCGATCTGCCCACTTTTGAGCCATTGAGGTAGATGTCGTAGTTGGTAGTCGTCGAGTTGACGTAGCTACCATTGTACATTCGTCCAGTCGCAATGATCTCTGTAGGTTGAGACGCGCTTAGATTGCCAACATCTCCTTGACAGCTCTCATCAAACATGTATCCTGGGGCAAGAAATCCTGTTGTTATTTTGCCAACATTTGTACATTGAACTCCGCTAATTTCCTGCGTGATGGCATTTTTTTCTTTCGAGCCTTTGCTGTCTGTACTCGCTTTATTACCCAAGTCTCCATAAATCGGAGTCCGAGACGTTACGCTGTCTACACTTCCGCTAATTGTAGAAATGGTAGTTGTCGGACAAACACAAGAATCTCCGCAAGTGCAGGCTGCCCCGCCGCATTTTTTTTGCTGAATAGTTATATCAAGTTTAAGGTCAGCCATGTCTTTGTCTAGTTTGTAATTGTAATTAGCTAATGGTGATAGAACCCCTGTATAAATAGTTATATGTCCTTCCCGGAATTCTTGTTTTCCCGTTAAATCACCTACAACAAAATCCAACCCTTGGTCTTTTACCGATTCGTTGCTTGTGCTAAAGAAAGACTTATTTCGCCCAATTGCATGCCCCTCTACATAATCAGTATCACCATTAAAATATATCCAACTATCCGAAGTGTCAGCATAATAATAATTGTAGCTGTCGGAAATGCTGTAGGATATACGAGAATCTCTATATTTATCCATATGGGTATTGGAACTCAAAACGTACTTTAATTCAAGCGGTTTGTGCAAATGAGGCGTTTCAGAATGCTCTATACCATTGAACCAAGAACAGTTCATCTGATATACGCCTTTATCAACTAATTGCTTATCAAAAGCTCTATTGTGTTCATCTCTATATTGATCCAGTCCGGTACAATATCTAGGGTACTTTAGTGTCTTAGAATTTTGCAGTGCCTCTTCATAACAAAAAATTGATTGGGCAAATTCATTATAATCACCATTTTTATTCTCGTCTGTTGCCAATTTGCCTAAACCGATTGATACTGCACAGTCCGAGGGATTCCATGGAAAATCCCTTGCATCATCTAAAGTTTCTCCACTATAATCACATAGCACTCTTAGTTGCTTGTTTACATATCGCATACTTCTTTCGCTACGATCAATTTTGACAACACCGTTATCATTGTGCAAGATGCCACTAAAAACATATTGCGGAGGCGCGATATGCGCAAGTTCTTCTAAATATTTCCTCGTTTTTAACCATTTTTTTGCAAGTTTATCGTTATACAATCCTGTTTCGCCTATCTTCCACACATGTAGAATAGAATTATCAGCTATGGGAACTTCTTTTCCCTCGACTGTGACATCATCGTGTTCTACAGATGTCATTGCTATGATCGCATTGTTAATATCATCTGTATTACGAGATACTGCAATATTCAAAACAGCGTCATTGTCAACAAACACATTTTCTTCAAAAAACATGCCTTTATATTCAATATCAACATGCTGCTCTCCAGCAGGAACGCCGTCAATGATAAAGTTGCCATTTGAGTCTGTTGTTGTAGTAGTGCCATTCTCAAACGTAATTATTGCATTTTCAAGCCAGGAGTCTAAATTTACGCCTCCATCGTCCTGCCTCGTGAATAGTTCATCCGTATTCAAGCTTTGTAAATGTGTCAACGTTTTTGTTGCATTCGCTTTTTCAATCATATATCCATCGAAATCCGGATCACTTAAATCAACTTCATCAGCAGTTTCAATTAAGCCATTTAAATATTTTAATCCTGCTTGCTGTGTTGTCTTCATCCACGCGAAAGCGTAATTAGCTTCTTCCTTGCTGAAAACCAGAGATGATTTTAAAGACCCTTTTATTTGATCGACAACTTCTTTATCCAAATCAGCTTCTTTATCAAAATCAGCTTTTTTATCTATAGCTTGTGCTGGCGCACTGTGATTAGCCTGAGCATCGTGAGCAGTGTGCATTGCGTTCGTGGTTTCAGCGCCAATAGCATCAACAGACAGCTTCTCAATGCTTTCGTCTTTATCATTTTTAACTTCTTTATCCAAATCAACTTCTTTATCCAAATCAACTTCTTTATCTATAGCTTGTGCTGGCGCACTGTGATTAGCAAGAGTATCGTGAGTAGTGTGCATTGCGTTGGTGGCTTCAGCGCCAATAGCATCAACAGACAGCTTCTCAATGCTTTCGCCTTCATCTATTTCCATAGAGAAATCATCACTCTCTGGAAACGGCTTATCGTCAACTGTTATATCACCGTTTTTCTCAATTGCGCTTATTAAGTCCAGCTTGTAATCATCCGCACTTGAGTGGAGAAATAAAATAACTTTAGCTAAAGTTACATAAACTAATTTCGTCTTTTCTATATCAGGCACATCTGGATTATATAGTTTGTTGTGTATTTCCACAATATTTATGTCCTGCTTAAATACATTAAGATCAACAAGAGCATCCATAAGTTGAATCATGGCAGCATCGTCTAGCACTTCATCGAATTCAAAAAACAAAGAAACTGATACATCAGTTTCAGGAAGAAACTTATCTTCAATTTCTTCATCCGTGAAATTCTTCGCAAGTAAATCTGAATATTGTTGAAAAGACAATTTAGTTCGCATTGTTTTGTCCGAACCATAATCTTCTTCTGCTGCAGAAAGGTAAAAATTTATCAGCAACTGTTTCGTCCCATTCTCATAGGTAAATCCATTTTGAATGTTAAATTCTAAATAACCTAGGATGTTTACATAATCGCCTATTATCATTTTCGGAGCATCATCGTCATAATTCAAGTCCCAGAATGGATTGCCACCTTTATATAACGCCAGTTGGCCTATTGTAGCACTAGTGATTTCCTGGCCTTTAGTGTCAAACGAGATATCTTCAGCAACAGAATTCGCGCCTGACCACGCCTTGATCTGCCCATCTACCTGCGTCACTTCATTGTTTGCGAATGCGGTCAAATCTGGAATCGCCTTTATAGCCATGCTTTCGCCTGGAGCGATTTCGTAGTTTGAAACACCTGGTGACAGCTTCGCGTATTCCAGCACATCGCCTGTCAAGTCGAGCGACAAGTCAGCAATCTTTTCGACACCATTATTTGTTATCGTATATTCGGTAGCAAGGGTATTTGAATCAACAGTGCCTTTGACTATGCTTACATTCATGGGAGGCTGCTTAACATTGATTGTGAGCGTGGAGGTGCTGGCCAGTTGGGCGCCTCCAATTTTTAGTATGTACACATTAATCTTTATGTCGTACGAAGTCCGGGTAGTGTTATGTGCAAACACGCTCAACTCGATTTCCTGGCTGCTGCCTGCGGTGATGCTTAAGGGATCATCGACAGAGCCGCTTTTGATGAAGTTCAGGTATATATCACTGTACTTGTTTTCAGCCATCAGATAAAACTGCGCGTTCTGATCTGTCGTGCTGGTTAGCGGCACCATAACAGTTTGAGCGTAGTCACGTTCAATTTCGCAAGTCGTGTCTGTCAGCTCAAGCTCTGAAGATGGCACATCTTCATCGGTAGGCGCTATATAAATTGTATTTGTGCCCGACCCCGCTGCTACTGTGATCTTCTTGTTGTCCGGATCTGCTTTGGCTCTAAACGGCACGGCGCTTTGCGTAAGCAGTATGACGATAAGAATAAACGGCAAACCCCTTTTTAAGAAACGCTTCACTTAATTCCCTCCCTTTTGTAACTCCTCAGTCTCAAGTGGTTGAGACCGTCCTAAGGCATATCCCAAAATGCAACGCGGCCTTGCGTCCCTAGAGATTGCGCATTAAACCCTCGCAATCATCTGGCGCTCAACGCCAAAATCAACGAATCCTTTTCGGAATTTTTGGGGTACACCTTTATACCGACGAACTCTCTATTTTGGAATTTTCTTATCGCTGTCCGTCTCAGAAGCCAGTCAGGCCGCTCTCGCTAACGATAAGAAAATTCTAAATCATACCGCTCGTCAGTATAGTAACATGCTTTTTTCTTAGAGCATATCAAAATTATATCCGAGGTGCCGGAATTTTGGGATATGCCCTTAGACACGCCCTAACCTGCAAGTTAATGTCCGATCTTTTGTGTATGGCATATATCACATCCAATCTTTCATTCTTAGTTACACAAGTAATTATACGACCATTTTCGACGCAATGCAAGCGTGTTTCGTGTTATTCTTCTTAATATTGAACTTATCTGGCAAAATACTAATTATTTCTGCTAGCAATCACCAATCCTCGACATTATGATGCTTCAGCGCGTTGATTTTCGTCTGAGGAATCAAAATGCATTATTTGAGTGGTGTCTGATATTGCCATCGGAATCCGCAGTGGCGCTAGACTCTGCTGCTTGAGCGCTAACTGAAACAGCTACCTGTGTTAGCAATGCAACAAGCAATATTGATAGGCCTTTGCGATAAATCTTTTCACAATACCTCCATCTGATTCAACCGTTGGGTGAACCTTCATCTCTCGATATATCAGTGAGCGAAAAGAAATGTACCTTTCACTCAAGCCATTGGGTGCTCACGAGCTAATAAATCAAATTTAGCAGACGTTTCAATTATGAGTATCTTGTCGCGTTTAAGCTGGTACCGATTTTCAAGATTCTGCCGCAAGAACATCGTTCAAGAAAACTCGATGGCTCAAATGCAAGGTTCGACCATCATGCTTTAATCAAAACCTTGACTTTTGGCCTTTCGGTGTTCTTACGGCAGACGCGATTTCCTATTTGCTTAATTTCCTATTTCTGAGCGTGGCTTTTACCCGAGCGATTTTTCTTTAATGCAAAAAACGCTACACCCAGCAGGACTATCGGGAGAACGATCAGCAAAGGCAACAATTTCGTTGCAGAATTGACAGCAGCAAACGGCTTTTCGTCAACCGCAATCTTGCCGCGTTCTTGAATAACATTCACCAAAGCTAGTTTGTAATAATCAGGAAGCGTCTCTAAGTTCAGTGTAGCTTTAGCCAAAGTCGCATATGTCAAGACTTTTTTGTCATCATCTGAAACATTAGGATCACTCAATGTTTTATGAACTTCATTTATATTTATGTTATAGTTAGGATGCTTATTGACAACGGCATCCAATAGATGCACCATGCCATCATCATCCAGTTCCTCGTCAAACTCGTAGAACAAGGAAATCGATACATCTTTGTCAGGGACGCTTAAGTCCTTGAATTTCTCCTCTGTTACGTATTTGGCGAGCAATTCCTTGTATTCTGTTGCCGACAGCTTGGCCC
>JAISWZ010000317.1 GCA_031270945.1 Clostridiales bacterium
CCGCCCAGCGGTTCTGAATGCCACTGAACAACAGGCGAGAAGCAAGCCAAAGCGAATGCTCTCAGATAAAGCTCAGCGCTTGGCAATTCGCCAGCAAATCCTCCTATGTCAAATGTCCAGAAAGGCAATCCAGACAAGCCAGCGTTAAGGCCTGCGGTCAAGACATGGCGAAGCTCCGCCCAGGTGGACTGCTGATCTCCAGCCCAGTGCATGGGCGTTTGCGAGCTTCCGGCATATCCAGCCCGGGAGAATAAAACTCTGTCAGACCCTATGAACTCGTTGTAAGCGCGGGTGTACTCCAGAGGATACGCGTTTTGCATCTCTCTGCCAGTCCTGCCGTCATGAAACAAGACATCATTGCCGTAAACAAACTCTCCGCCGTCGGTCTTGAAGCCGTCAACTCCCATGTCCAGCAGATGCTGGCGCTTGCCGAACCACCACTTCTTTGTTTCGGGGTTAGAAAAGTCAGGAATCATGGATCCCTCAAACCAGCGGCCTTCTGGTATGACATAGGGAGTTTTGTCCGGGTTCAAGGCGACAAGGCCAAGTGAGATTGCCTCGCTGCAGTCAGCGGCGTGAACCGGATCTGAAACGCCAGGCTCCAGCTTCTTGAATACCGGCACTTGCCAAAGGATAACCCGGATCCCCATGTCGTGCAAACGCTTTATCATTCCAGCCGGGTCTGGAAAGCGCTTCTCGTCAAAGCGGTAAAAGGTAGTCTCATCACTCCAAGCTTCAAGCACTATAACAGAAGGCTTCATGCCGTGCCTTATGGAAAGCTCGGCTTGCTCCAAAGCGATGGCTTGGGTGTTCCAGCGGTTGGCGGAGATCCAAAGGCCAAAAGCCCAGGCTGGCGGAAGCTTCGGATGTTTAACGCATTTCCCGAATTGATCCAGCATTTCTGAAGGGGTGCCGTGAAAGCGCTTTATTTCCAGGCCGCCTGGGATCTCCAGCCTGATGCCATGATCGGTCTTCTCTGATCTAAACTCAAATCGCTCTGAAGCAGCAACAAACAAGCCCTCTCCCGCGTCCGTGAAGCAAAAGGGCACCGGGATGTACGCGTTGGCCCCTTGGTTTGTGAATACCTCGTATACGTGGTTTTCCCGGGAAAGCCCTATCTGGTTCACTTTGTCAAACCTTTCGCCAAAGCCCCATAGGCCGTTCCCTTTTAGATCTATTGTCACCCTTTGACTCCTCCCATCTGAAGCCCTGAAGCGAAGTATTTCTGCGCCCCTGTGTAGACCAGGAGGATCGGCAGCATTGAGACAAGCGCTCCTGCCATAAGCAGGTTGTACTCGTTCTTGTACTGGCCGTTCAAGGCGCTGAGTATGACAGGCAAAGTGAACTTTGTTTTTGTAGTCAGCATTACCAAAGGAAGCAGGTAGTCGTTCCAGCTATCCATGAAGCATATGACGGCCAGTGTCGCGAAAGACGCCTGGCACATCGGGCAAATGATCTTTGTGAAAGTGGAGAACAGCCCAGCCCCGTCTATGGCGGGCGCCTCCAGATAGGCGTTTGGAATGGTCATCATCTGTTGACGCAACATGAATACCGCAAAAACCTTGAATGCGCTTGGCATCACCAGAGCCACAGGATTGTCAATGAGAGAAAACTCTCCCATAAGCAAGTAAAGGGGGATGAACAGCACTTGGGACGGGATCATCATTGTGGCCAGGTATACCAGGAACAAGGCGTTCTTGAACCTAAACTCAAGCTTCGCGAACGCGAAGGCCGCCATGGCTGAGCTGATCAGAGTCAATACAACCGATCCAAGGGCTACAACCAGAGAATTCAGCATGCTTATAGCAAACCCTTCCAGACCAAACAGCTCGCGGAAGTTGGAGAGGGTAGGGGACTTGGGGATCCATTGGATAGGCAGAGCCATGATCGCGCCGTAATCCTTCAAAGATGTGGAGATCATCCAAAAGAACGGCAGCAAAGAAACAAAGGCCAGAATTACCGCAAACGCATGGTAAATCACCTGGCCTGAGCGAACTAAAGCCTTTGCCTTAGCTTTCATAATGCACCCACCTCTTCTGCAAAACGTTCTGCAAGGCCGTGAAAGCGAAGATAATCACAAACAAAGCCCATGACCAAGCCGTGGCGTAGCCCATCCTTCCGAACTTGAACGCGTACTTGTAGATCCTCTCAACCATCACCATTGTAACCCCGTTAGGGCCAGCCTCGCCGCTTTTGGTCATGACCATGACCTGGGGGAACAGCTGGAACGCGTTTATCAAAGACAGCATTATCACGTAAAACAGGATAGGCGAAAGCAAGGGCAGAGTTATGCCGAAAAACTTCCTGATGGGGCCAGCCCCGTCAATGTTGGCCGCCTCGTAGTAGTCCGGGTTTATGGACAAAAGGCCGCTCAAAAGTATCATCCCGTAGAAGCCCATGTCTTTCCAAACGCTGGCCAGAACTATGGACGGCATTGCCCAGGTTTCGCTTTGCAGCCAGAGTGGCCCAGTTATGCCGATAGCCTTTAGCGCGTTGTTTATCGGGCCGTATTCAGGGCTGAGCATCCACTTCCAGATCAAGGCCCCAGCAACCCAGCTGGTCAAAACCGGAATGTAGTATATGATCCGGTATATCTTCGAGGCATGGCTCTTGCGCTGTATTATGAGTGACACTGCCAAGGAGAGAGCCAGAACCAGCGGCAGGTACAGAACGATAAAGTAACAGTTGTGGCCCAAAACTGTCCAGAACTCCGGGTCAGACAAAAGAGTTTGATAGTTTTTCAGCCCTACAAACTTGTCGGACACGAAGGTTATAAAGCCGTGAAACAGCCTCACCCGGCTTATCCCAGACCAGTCTGTGAAACTCAGTGCCAGCGATGCCAGCACAGGCACAATATTAAACAATGCCAAGCCTGCCAGGCTCGGCGCGAGAAAAGCCAAGGCCTTAATCCCCTGCCGCCGGAACATCCAGCATCCTCCTTTAAAATCGCAAAGCCGAAAGCTTGCGATCAGCTTTCACACTGCATTATTACAACGATTTTTATTGCAGGGGAGGGGTTTTCCTCCCCTGCAAAGATTTTTTGATTTTCTCTTTTTTTTACGAAAGCGCTAAAACTCAGTCTTTTCCAAAAAGGTTATCTTCGCTCTAACTCGGTTTCTTCCAAAAAATTATCTTTGATCTAACTCGGTCTCTTCCAAAAAAATTATCTTTGATCTAACTTGTCTAACTCTCTAACCCTGTTTTTTTGTAGCGCTATCTCCGCCTTCTTACGAAAGCGTTATCTTCTGTTCCAGCTCAGCCTGGCACTCCGCCAGCGCTTCTTGGGCGGTCTTTGCTCCTGAGAGCGCGTTGTTCAAATGCTTTGATATGATCTCCTGCATCTCAGCCTGCTGCTTGATCACTGGAGGGGTCACCAGGTAGTCCAGGGACTTGAATACTGCCTCGCGATTCTCAGGCGGGGTGATCTGCAGGTAGGAATCCAAGACATCCTGGTACGTTACAGGCGGAAGTTCCCAGCTGGCCGCTACGCGGATGTTGGCCGCCTCTTTGCTTCCAGCCAAGAAAACTGCCAGCTTTGTTGCCGCTTCAGCTTCTTTCGTCTCGTTGTTGATGACATAGGCATTTGAGAAGAAATGGGTTGCCTTTGACGTGTTGCCTGGCTCAATGGCCACGTCCCAAGCGAAGCTGCAGTTGTCCGTGAAATCAGAGAAAGCCCAGATGCCCGTTACGATCATTCCCAAGCGGCCTGACTTGAACAGATCCCAGTCGCCCATGCCGCCCATTTGCGCGTCAGAAGGCATGACGTTAGAGTCAATTACCCAGCCAGACATAACTTCTAATGTCTCTACGTTTTGCGGGGTGTTGACCGTGAAAGCGCTTGCGTCATCATTCATGATGCTTCCGCCATTTTGCTTCGCGCCCTTGTAGAACTCGTGAAAGCTTACAGGCCTGTAAAGGCCGTATGTGTCAGATCCAAGCGCCCTTATAGCCTTTGCGGCCTCCAGCATCTCTGACCAAGTCCAGTCGTCTGTCGGGTAAGAAACCCCAGCCTGGTCAAACAGGTCTTTGTTGTAGATGAGCACTACATTTGAGAATGAGTTGGGGACTCCGTACTGCTGACCGCCATACTGGAAAGCTTCCAATGCGGTCTGATTGAACCCGCTCGTGTCACCGACAAGAGAGCTGATGTCCTTCAAAACCCCTTCAGAGGCGTAAGAGACGAAGTTCTCGAAGTTAAGCTCAAAGACATCAGCGGCGTTCCCGCCAACAACCTTTGATTGTAGCTGGGTGAAGTAGTCGTCATAGCCAAAGCTTTGAAGCGTCACCTTTATGCTTGGGTTCTGCTTCTCGAACTCAGCTACCATTGACTTCAATGCGTCCTCGCTAGCGCCGCTTCCAGAGAACTGGTCAAGGCGGATTGTTACGCTCTTTGCTTCAGGAGCGGCCTCGGGAGCTGTTTCTGGCGCACTCGTGTTGCCGCTTGAAGTCCCAGCAGACTCAGTTGGAGCAGCGCCAGATGAACAGCCCATAATGGCTGATGCCGCAAGCACCAAAACAAGCGCCAATGCGGCTATGTTCCAGATGGAACGGGTGTTTGACTTTTTCGTGCTCGATTTTTTCATATAATCCTCCCTTAAATTGCGCCT
>JAISWZ010000393.1 GCA_031270945.1 Clostridiales bacterium
TCCAATGCACTTATGAAAGCCCTTTCCTAGGCAGTATTAACATTTTGTGGAGCCTTATGCTTGCAAGCGAAAACATCAGAAAAACGCTCCTTGTTTCCGTTCGTCTTTTCACCCGCTGAAATAACACATTTGTCCGATTTTTCGCCTAATGCTCCTTTATAGTTATATAATAATTTATTTCTCGACATATTGCAAGAGGTAAATTTTGATTCAATTAAGGGCGGACGACCAGATGAGCTCATGTTTGCATCTCTTTTCCTTGCCAGCCATAATTTTGTCTATATTTTGAATTTAGGTTAGAGGCGATAATCAATAAATATCTTTTTAAAGCAATAAAATCCATGGCAATGACATGCTATCAAATGCATGTTTTGCCATGGAATTTAAACAAGGGGCAAAGCGCCGCTTGAACATGGGCAAGGCAGGTGTGCTGATTAGGCTCTTCATCACATAAGAGCTTAATTACGATGTGCGCGATCACAAAAGGGAGGAAGCGACAAGCCTCCTCCCCTACTTTGAAACTTACTTTTTTGGGTTTAAAATCTCATGCATTTTTATCCTCTTGGGATACTTTGCCATCAGCAACAGCACAAGGAGGTCCCTATTGCCGCCTTCAGCCGCGAACTTGTCTATGAGCTCACGAATGAAAGCGTATGCAGAACTGGTGCGGCTACCTACTGTTTCCTTTATTATGTAGCTCGAATAGATATCGAGCGCCTCGGCTTTGAATTCAGGCACGAGGTCTTTGCAAAGCTCGACTATTCTTTTGGGTTCCTGGCGGCACACATCAAGCAGCTCCTGTTTCCGGTTTTCCCTTTGGAAGACCCCAATTTTGAAGTCGATGTCGCTCGTGTTCGCCAAAACGCTTTCGATTAAGCCTTTCCATTCTTCCTCAGAGCAGAGGGCTTTCAGCTCATCGTAATATGCGAACTCTTTCACTCTCAAGCGTTCCTCGCAATACTTCTTGATTGCATTCACATCGCCAAGCTTATTGAGTGAAAAGATCCACTTATCGACGAAGTCTTTTTGAGCGATATCTCTGCAAAGGCTTTCAGCTCTCGCAAAATCGCCTTTCTCCAAGCACTTGTCAACCAAGGCGCTCCTGTACAGCAATTCTTCCTGGTAGTGCTTCTCCAGATATTCATCGCCTTTGCCTCTAAGTTTGGCATTTTGATACGCAAGCATCTTGTTAGGGATTTTGGCGCTATCAAGCATTTCGTCGATAGCTTCCCAGTTTTCAGGATTTCGGTTCAGCTCAATTCCAATCTCCAAGAGCTTTTCAAGATTTTTGGAATCGTTGCTAAACAGGGCGAGCATATCCTTTAGTGATGAAAGAAGCAGCTCTTCAAGGGAGCGATCCGCTTTTGACGCTTCAAGAAAGACGCTAAGCCTGCCAATGGAAAGCGCAATCTCTTTTTCTATCGCATAGTCACGATAGGTGAAAGAGTAGGCTATGCCTAAGTTCTTCAAGCATAGAAAATGGAGTTCCAGCGCGGTTCTGGCGTCTTTGTTTTCCAGGGCTTCATCTCCCAGCCTCCTGATTGCCGCCAGCCCGCTCTGAGTATCGCTTGCCTGAACTTGGCTCACTTTCCGGCTTATTTTGATCTCTCTAAGAACAGTTTCAGAAATTTCCTTTGCGTAGGTCATCGGATTATCTGGCTTCATATATTTGAAGAACAACTTTCTTGCCACTTCGTTGCTGCTCATGGCATACTCGACAGCAATATCCAAGAGCTCACTTCTGCTTAGTTCAGAAATGACGCTAACTGCCTTCTCTATTTCCAAGTCGTCAGACTCGTCAACAACAAGACCGTCATCTATCCGCTCTATGATCTCATAGGAAAGCGCCAAAATATGCTCACAGTATTGATCTCCTGTATCACAGTTGCAAGAGCAGCTGACATATTCAACATTTTCGTCTTCGTCCAAGCAGATTTCCACGTCATGGTCATCCACTACGCCAGACCATGTGCCATCGTTGAAATGCACATCTGTGACATAATTTGTCTCATAGCTATCCCAAGCATTTGTTTCTATATCTCTAAGCGTCAACTATCCATTCACTCCCTTCGGACAACATTTCCCAATTAAAAACATTATTTATGGGCGTTGTTGTTAATTGCCTTGGAGCTATTATAACATGAAAGATCAATGCCGACAACACGCTACTGCGTATTGCTTATTTTGCCAAGACCTTAAGATTTCGATCAGCTGTTTTCGTTTTTCATGATCACCGGATTTAGACATAATTGAGCGGTTCTGGACTGGACACTGCTAAAAATGGTAAATTCCATAGCAATGACATGCAATCAAACGCATGATTTACCATGGAATTTAGTCCTTGTAACACACTCGCGCCTCTATTCCGCTACTTTTTCTTTGTTCTAAACTCTTTGGGAGTCACGCCCATCTCGCTTTTAAACACCCTTTGAAAATGGCTCTGGTTTGCAAAGCAGAGGTAACAGCTGATTTCGCTGATGCTCTTGTCCGTGTACTGGAGAAGGGTTTTGCTCTCATCCAGCTTGCACTGCCGAATAAACTTGCCGAGGCTAATTCCGAGCTCATCACTGAACCTATGAGAAAGCCGGGATCTGTCAACCCCAAAGTGCTTAGCGATGTCCTCCACCTTCAGGTCGCGGTTCGTGTTCATGTGAACATATCCAATTACGCGCTTTACAAGGCTGTCTGGTATAGGCGTATTCTTCGCCTCAGCAACACGGGAGCAAAAATCATGAATCATGTGAGTGTTCAAATTTATGACTTCCTGAATGTCATCCAGCTTTTCCATCAGTTGCAGATACGTATCTGACAAGGCGTAGGCCAGCGACTCTGCAAAGCCTCCTCTCATCGCCGCGCGGCAAACCAATGTGACACATACGACAAACATGTTTTTTTGCTGCCTTAAATTGTCATTCGCTATCCTGCCCACGGTTGTGCTGATTGAGAGCTTTTCTAACTTTTCTAATTCGCCGTTTTCTACGCACCCAAAGAATTCGTTTTCTAGCGGATTCAGGTCCTCATGGTTAATTACGTAATTCACGAAAGCGAGCAAATTGAAAAAGGTTCCCATATCCATGCTTCTGGTGTTATTGCAAAAAGAAAAGAAGCTTTCCGCCTTGGAGAGATCCACCCCGTACTCCTCACGGATTTCCCCCATGATTGCCTTTTTAAGCGGCACCGGGCTCATGTGTCCAATAACAACCATATATCCGCCTTCCGCTTGAACGCCTCCGAAAAATATGTCATGCCTCGAAAACACGCATGAGACTTTTGACATCCTGATTTTTACCAGGCAACCCGCTGGCGGAGGGTAGTTTTCCGCTTCTTGGGGAAAGCATTTTATTAACTCCTCGCCATGATAAAGATAGACCGGGATGCATGCGAATCCATAAAGATATTTACAGCAATTAATTAAATCTTCCATATTTGTGCTCCTTTAGGCTATCCCGCTACTTTTTCTTTGTTCTAAACTCTTTGGGAGTCACGCCCATCTCGCTTTTAAACACCCTTTGAAAATGGCTCTGGTTTGCAAAGCCGAGGTAACAGCTGATTTCGCTGATGCTTTTGTCTGTGTACTGGAGAAGGTTCTTGCTCTCATCCAGCTTGCACTGCCGAATAAACTTGCCGAGGCTAATTCCGAGCTCATAACTGAACTTATGAGAAAGCTGGGATCTGTCAACCCCAAAGTGCTTAGCGATTTCCTCCACCTTCAGATCGCGGTTCGTGTTCATGTGAACATATTCAATTACGCGCTTTACAAGGCTGTCTAGCACAGGCGTATTCTTCGCCTCAGCAACACGGGAGCAAAAATCCTGAATCATGTGCGTGGTCAAATTTATTACTTCCTGGATGTCATCCAGCTTTTCCATCAGTTGCAGATAAGTATCTGAAAGGGCGTAGGCCAGCGACTCTGCAAAGCCTCCCCTCATCGCCGCGCGGCAAACCAATGTGACGCATACGACAAACATGTTTTTTTGCTGCCTTAAATTGTCATTCGCTATCCTGCCCACGGTTGTGCTGATTGAGAGCTTTTCTAACTTTTCTAAGTCGCCGTTTTCTATGCACCCAAAGAATTCGTTTTCAAACGCCATACTGCCTTGCATGCTTTCCTCTTCTTTCAAGTGGAAGACCTCGCTGGTATAGTGTTTTTTTATAATGTTATCTACCTCTGCCACGTCAAACCGAAGAATGTTTAGCGGATTCAGGTCCTCATGGTTAATTACATAATTCACGAAAGCGAGCAAATTGAAAAAGGTTCCCATATCCATGCTTCTGGTGTTATCGCAAAAAGAAAAAAAGCTTTCCGCCTTGGAGGGATCCACCCCGTACTCCTCACGGATTTCCTCCATGATTGCCTTGTTAAGCGGCACCGGGCTCATGTGTCCAATAACAACCATATATCCGCCTTCCGCTTGCACGCCTCCGAAAAATATGTCATGCCTCGAAAACACGCATGAGACTTTTGACATCCTGATTTTTTCCAGGCAGCCCACTGGCGGAGGGTAATTTTCCGCTTCTTGGGGAAAGCATTTTATTAACTCCTCGCCATGATACAGATAGACCGGGATGCATGCGAATCCGTGAAGATATTTACAGCAATTAATTAAATCTTCCATATTCGTGCTCCTTTGGGCCGTAAAATTCACAAAGCCACGCATGTCGCAATTATTAAAGAAAATCCTTTATTATTGAATTCCATGATTAAATTCCATGGCGCATGATTTACCATGGAACTAGACCCTTTTCAACATTTTGGGGCAACTCCCGCTACTTCTTCATCATTCTAAACTCTTTGGGAGTCACGCCCATCTCGCTTTTAAACACCCTTTGAAAATGGCTCTGGTTTGCGAATCCGAGGTAACAGCTGATTTCGCTGATGCTCTTGTCCGTGTATTGGAGAAGGTTCTTGCTCTCATCCAGCTTGCACCGCTGAATAAACTTGCTGAGGCCAAAGCCAAGCTCTTTGATGAACTTATGGGACAGCTGGGATCTGTCAACCCTAAAATGCGCTGCGATTTCCTCCACTTTCAGATCGCGGTTTGTGTTCTTGTGCACATAGTCGATCACGCGCTTTATCAGGTCATCTGATACAGACGTTTGCTTGGTTTCAGCAACGCGGGAGCAATAATCCCGTATCATGTGCGTGGTCAAATTCATGACTTCCTGCAAGTCATTGAGTCGCTCCATCCTCTGCATGTACATCTCTGACAGGGCGAATGCCATCGATTCAGCAAAGCCGCCTCTGATCGCCACTCGGCAAACCAATGTGACGCACACAATAAACATATTTTTTTGCTGCCTCAAATTGTCATCTGCAAATCTGCCAACGGAAGCGCTGAAAGAGCGCTCTGATATCGAATCAAGCTTCTCTAGATCCCCATTTTCTATGCATCTCAAAAACTCCTTTTCAAAGGCCAGGCTGCTCCGGAAGCTTTCCTCCTCTTTCAGCTGGAAGACCGTGCTGGTATAGCTTGTTTTCATCATGTTGTCTACCGCTTCCTCGTCAAACTGGAGAACGTTGTACATTTCCATGTCCTCTTTATTGACTACATAAAACACGAAAGTGATCAAATTCAAAAAGGCAGCGGAATCCATGTTTTTGATGTTGCGGCAGAAAAAGACGAAGCTCTCTGCTTGGGACTGCGCAAAGCCGCTCTCCCCGCAAATTTTCTCCAAAGTAGCCGTACTAAGGGGCACTGGGCTCATGTGCCCTAACACAACACAAAATCCGTCTTTGGCTTGAATGCCCCCAAACAAAACGCCATGCTTTGAAATCACGCATGACACATTTGACTGCATGATTTTTTTAAGGCATTCCGCTGGCGGAGGGTAGTCCTCCGCTTCTTTGGGGAAGCACTTTATCAATTCTTTGTCATGATACAAATAGACAGGGATGTACATGAAGCTGAAAAGGTGTCGGCACATGTTTTCCAACTCTTCCATGCTTGCTCTCCTTTGGGCCAAAAATTTAGCGGAAATTCATTCAGCAATTATACAACAAAAGCCACGCATATGCAATACCCTTTGTGCACAATAGCCTAAGCTGAATATGCCGACGAGCGCTAAACAATGAATTTTTCTCTGCGCCGCCTTTGCTATGCGCATTAGAGTCAAAAATCCAGGTTTTTCGGGCTCGTGGGGACTCGGCATTACACAACAAATTTATCAAGGGGGTAAAAAACAGGCTCTTTCTCAAGTTTACGGAAACCCAATGAAGGCCAAAAATGTTACGATTCAGTCCGAACGGAGTACTAGTTTCTTTTTTCATTTTCGGATTTTATTGATGAAGAAACATTTGGACTTACATTAGCATTAATATCCATTTTGCTCTCGGATGTCAAATTATTAAACAGCAGCCTGGATTCCAAATTCCAGGTTGCTTTTTTTGTGGTTGGCGATCTCACGCAGACAGGTAGTGATTCCTGCGGGCAATGGACATTATGAAAATGGTGCAGGAGCAAGCCTGGCGGTAGCCTCTTCAATTAAGTGATGCGGTGAATATTTGTCTCTCTGTGTATTGATCAATTGTCCGAAATGTGCGAAGATAATTGCGGGATCTATTTTCTTGCTTGGAGGCAATCGCATGAACGACATCATCTTTAACTATTTATATGGCGACGACTACCATGTCACAGGGGTGGAATTGGAGGACAGCAACATCGTCATTTCGGTTGAGTCGCTTAAGACGAAGGAGAAATGCCCTCTCTGCGGCGAAGAAAGCGACAGCCGCCATGGCGCCTACTCGAGGAGAGTCCAGGAGACGCCTTTCGCAAACCTCGGATGCTGGCTCTTTGTGAATGCGCACTCGTTCAAGTGCAAGAACCCTGGATGCAGAATGAAGGTGTTCAACGAGCAGATGTCATTCGCGCGCCGTAGCCAAGTCCATACATACAGGTTCATCATTCTCGCTTTGGAGATTGCAACAAACATCGGAAACGAGACATCCAGCCGAGTGCTTTCAAGGATAGGGGCGGAGTTGAGCAATGACTCCCTGGCAAGGATGTACAAGGAGCTTGCGTTCGTTGACAATCTTGACGTCGAGGAGATAGGGGTCGATGACGTTGCAATCAGGAAGGGTCAAACCTACCTGACAGTCATATGGGATCTCAATACGCACACCCTGCTGGCGATGCTTGATGGCCGGGACGGCGAGCCTTTAAAGGAGTGGCTGATGGCGCACCCCAAGGTGCGGCTCATTGCCAGGGACAGGGCGTCAGCCTTCGCCAGCGCGATTTATGCGGTTCGGCCAAGCGCCATCCAGGTGGCAGACAAGTTCCATCTTGTGAAAAACATAATTGATCGCGCAAGAGATATCATCAATAAGGCGTTGCCAAAGGAGATTTTCATTAAATGCGGAGCCATCCTTGACAAGGCGCCTAAGAGGGTGGCAATTCCGCCTGTAGTGGATCCAGAGCTGTTTGCGGGGATGCAATACGACAATTCTCTGCTTCTGGGCGAAGACGGGCAACCTCTGGAGTTTGACTGGAGAAATCGCGACCCGGACTCCCTCCAGTACCAGGAGCAAGCGAAGTCGCGCATGGCGAAGCAACAATTAATTCGGGCCATGCAGAAGTACCACGAGGATAACCCAAAAGTGAAAAAGTGTGAGCTGGAGGTGATCTTCGAGGTGTCGGCGCCGACAGTGAGAAAGTACCTGGCGATGTCCACCGACGAAATCAACAGCCTGGATTCCACGGCGGAGTACAAGAGGCGCGACTCGACCACCATGGGTGCTTATGTTAACATCATTTTCAAGATGCTCAAGGACAGCATTGACGCCAAGGTCATTTACGGCTATGTCTGCCATTGCGGCTACACAGGCAACGCGATGACTCTGATGTCCTACATAGAAACACTAAGGAAAAACAACTTTCCGGAGCAGAAAGCGCAGAACCCCATGCAGCTGATTCAGTACAGCTATCCTAAGGACGTTGAGGTGGTGAGCCGCAACTCCGTGACTAAATATGTCCTTACCTGCAATGAAAAAACGACTTTGAACACCGATGTGGGCAAGCACATGGAGCTGATAAAAGCCAAATATCCTGTGCTGGTTACGGTTGGCAAAGCCGTCCACGATTTCTACGCGGCCATAATGGGGGACTCGCTGGAGGCGTTGGACAAGTTTATCGAAGACTACAAAGATTCAGAGTTCAAGCCGTTCTGCGACGGCATTGAAAAAGACATCACGCCGGTCAGGAACGCGATAACATATTCCGTGACCTCTGGTTTTGTGGAAGGCTGCAACAACAAATTTAAGCTGATCAAACGAAGCCTCTACGGAAGGGCAAAGCTTCCCTGCATGCGCTATAAGTGCATGCTGGCCTTTGCGTCCAATGACCCTAGCTTCAACCTTTGGAAGCTTGTGTTGGAAGCAATTTAGCCCATCCATCCGAGCATCCCCTTGCGCCAGCCAACCCCTACATAAAACAGCCCGGAATTTTGGTTCCAGGCTGTTTTTTAATAACTTTACGATCACGAATTGAGTGGATATAAATGTAAGTCCAAATGTTTCTTCATCAATAAAATCCGAAAATGAAAAAAGAAACTAGTACTCCGTTCGGACTGAATCGTAATATTTTTGGCCTTCATCGGGTTTCCGTAAACTTGAGAAAGAGCCAAAAAACATGAAAAAGCTCTTATCCATTTTGCTCGTTGCTGTTCTGATTTTGTCAGCGCTTTCTGCATGCGGCCAGGCAGCCTCGCCCGCAACTGCGGCGCCAACAGCAGCTCCAGCGGCGGCAGCGCCTGCGCCCGATTCAGATCCGCAACCCGCCCAGCCAGAAGCGCCAGCAACCGCGCTTCCTCTTTCTGACAAAGGCGAGACTCTTTCTATCTGGATGCGCTCAGACGCCAACTTTTCCGCTATGGGCATGACATCAGCCGCAGACAGCACCGCTGTTCAAGAGCTGGAAAAACGCACTGGAATCAAGCTTGAGGTCCAGCATCCCAGCGTCGGCCAGGAAGTGGAAGGCTTCAACCTTCTCATGGCTTCAGATGAGCTGCCAGACTTGATAGAGGTTTATCACGCTTCCTACAACTATTCTGGCGGCTTTGACAAGGCTATTGAAGACGGGGTTTTCCTGCGGCTAAACGAGCTTATAGACAGCTTCGCGCCGAACTACAAGTCCATTATCGAGTCCAGCCCGGATCTGCTTAAAAGCGCTATAACAGACGAGGGAAATCTCCCTGGATTCTTTACCATCGACATGATTGAGCAGGGATCATACTTTGGGCCGCTCATTCGCAAGGACTGGCTAGATTCTTTAGGTCTTCCTATTCCAGTCACATATGACGACTGGCATGCAACACTCACAGCATTTAAAGAAAAGAAGGGTGCCACAGCTCCCCTGATCCTATTTTACACCGGCTTTACCGCAATGCCCGGCCTCAACAGCGGCTATGGCTTCGTCAACCCGCTGTACATGGAAAACGGGAAGGTGCAATACGCACCCTTGTCAGCTGGATACAAGGAATACATTGCCATGATGGCGCAATGGTACCAGGAAGGCCTTATTGATCCTGACTTCAACACAAAGCGCACTTTCTTCCCGGATGACTCGCTTACATTGACTGGGGCTTCTGGCCTATGGTACAGCTTCTATACCATGATCGACCTTTATAACATGATGGGGATAGGTGCTGGCATGGCTGAGCCCCCAGTCATGATTCCCATCCAGAACCCGGTCAAGAACGCCGGCGACAAGCTTCACGCCCGACTTTACAATGAGAGAGTCGGAAAGCAAATGTTTGTTGTATCAGCGGACTGCGAGAACCCAGAATTGGCTGTAAAGCTCATGGATTACCTGTTTAGCCCCGATGGAGAGCTCCTTGGCAACTACGGCATTGAAGGCGAAACTTACACCCTTGTAGACGGAGAGCCGATTTTCAACGAGATGATCACCAACAACCCGGATGGACGCTCTTTTGGAGAGCTTATGACCAAGTACTCCATCCCGTTCACGAAGGCTTATCGTTGGGAAAGAGAAACCCAGAACCTCTCTGAAATCGGCTTTACCGCAATGGATTTATGGACAGAAGCTGGGCACGAACTGAACATGCCGACCGTATCCCTCTCTGCTGACGAAGGCAAGGAATATGCCCGCATTATGGGCGACATAACTACCTATGTAGATGAGACCAGCGTAAAATTCATACTTGGTGCCGAGCCTTTGAGCAACTTTGACAAATTTGTGGAAACCATCAAGAGCATGGGCATTGACGACGCATTAGCGCTGCAGCAAGCCGCGCTTGACCGCTTTAACAAGCGCTAAAAACTTGTTTCCGGCAGGGCTATGCGCATATCCCAAAATTTATTTTAGGGCTTGCGAAAGTCACGCGTTAAAGCAGTGCTTTGACTTTCGCTGCGCCTCTTTAGGAATTTTGGGATATGCACCAAGCTGACGCAGCATAGCCCTGGCAGGAACCCTGGAAGGAGGCTTTTATGAGCCAGCCTATCGCCAGCCGCCCCAAGGCGTCCAGCAAGCTAGAGCTAATCAAGAGGGACTTTAGGGTCAACAAGGGCATTTACCTTATACTTGCTCCAGTTTTGCTGTACTTTATAATCTTCAACTATCTGCCCATGTTTGGGATAGTCATCGCCTTTCAAGACTTCGTGCCCAGGAAAGGGGTTTTCGGAAGCGACTGGGTGGGGCTTTCCAACTTCTTGGACTTTTTCAAGTCGGTCTTTTTCGGGCGGCTGCTTCGAAACACCTTTTTGATGAGCTTTTATGACCTGCTTTGGGGATTTCCCATGCCCATCATCCTGGCATTGCTTCTAAACGAGATTAAGAACGGGCTGTTCAAGCGCTCCGTACAGACGCTCAGCTACATGCCCTACTTTATCTCTACAGTTGTAATCGCGAAGATGATCTCTGACTTCACCCAGTCCAACGGCGCTATCACAGACCTGCTGGTTTTCTTCGGCGGGAACAGGGTGAACATGCTTGGAGAATCCAACTTTTTCAGAAGCATTTTTGTTGGCTCTAACATCTGGCAGGGCATTGGCTTTGGCAGCATAATCTACCTCGCGGCGCTAAGCGGGGTTGATCAGGAATTGTATGAAGCGGCAGTCTTGGACGGAGCGAACCGCTGGAAGCAGACGGTTCACATAACGATGCCTGGCATAGCGCCCACGATTATCATTATGCTGATACTCCGGATCGGCACTCTGCTTTATGTTGGCTTTGACAAAATCATCCTGCTGTATGGCCCGTCAACTTACGAGACGGCTGACGTGATTTCAAGCTTCGTTTTCAGAAAAGGGCTGATTGAAGCCAACTACGGCTACTCAGCGGCTGTGGGACTGTTCAACTCAGTGGTAAACCTGGCTCTCTTGATCACCGCCAACAAGATCAGCCGCAGATACTCAGAAACCAGTCTGTTTTAAGGGAGGGCGCCATGGTTAAGAATAAATCTATTGGCAGCAGGCTGTTCATGGTTTTCAACGTCCTCTTTCTGACTCTCGTAGCCTTTGTATGCGTTGCCCCAATGCTGCACACAATATTTGCGTCGATTTCGGATCCGGTTCTTCTAAGATCCAGTACCGGAATCATCCTTTGGCCCCTTGGAACGCCCAACCTAAAAGGGTATGAGCTGATTTTCAAGAACCAGACCATCTGGCTGGGGTACAAAAACACAATCTTCTATGTAGTGGTTGGGACTGCCATTAGCACTTTCCTGACATGCCTGGGAGGGTTCGCGCTGTCCAGGCCAAACCTGTACTGGAAAAATCACATAATGCTGCTTATATCCTTTACGATGCTTTTTAGCGGCGGCCTTATTCCGACCTACACTGTCGTGAAGATGCTTGGGCTTGCCGAAACTCGCTGGGTCATGATCATCCCTTCCGCGATTTCGGTCTTCAACCTGATCATTATGCGCACTTCCATGCAGAGCATACCCCCAAGCCTTGAGGAATCTGCGAAAATGGACGGAGCTGGGCATTTCACTGTATTAACCCGGATCATAATCCCGGTGTCAAGAGCGACCATTGCAGTAATCGCCCTCTTTTACGCCCTTAACATCTGGAATTCATGGTTCCCTGCCTCCATCTACCTGACAAAGCGAAAAGACCTGCTTCCGCTTCAGGCCATTTTACGGGAGATTCTCATAATGAATGACACGACATCTGTCATGGATACGTCAGAGCTTTCCGCCAACGCTTCGGGGCTTTACAAGAACCTCGTGCAGTACGCCACCACTGTAGTGGCCACTTTGCCTATTTTATGCATTTACCC
>JAISWZ010000422.1 GCA_031270945.1 Clostridiales bacterium
AGAATATCGCTTTGAAAACCTATGGAAAACCCGCCGTTAATAGCCAGAATATAGCGTATGACGTGTATTATGACTTGAACAACCTGGACTATGAATCGCTGTCCGACCATAAAAGCCGAAACAAGTACGGCCATGTCGATCATGTTGCGGCTATGTGTGACAAGTTTGAAGAAATCATGGAGCCTTACTTTGACGACCTTAATAAATCCATAAGGTTCGGTTATAAAAAGGCCGCCAAGTCCTGCTGCATCGGAATCATATGGGGCCTCTTTATGTTTAATGATGAAGGCACCAGCGATCTCAGGGAGATGTTAGAAGGCCTGGTGGAATCATACGTTGATGATGCCGTAAAAGAATGGAAAAAAGGACAGCCGAGCGAAAAGGACATCGCTGAAGTGATGGCGATAGTTGAAGCGCAACACTATGACGAAGATGAAGACGATGATGACGAAGATGATGATGATGATGATGACGATGACGATGATGATGATGATGATGATGATGATGATGATGATGACGACGACGATGATGAAGATGACGAAGATGAAGACGAAGATGATGAAGATGATGACGATGATGAAGACTGGTAAAATTTATAGCAGATCATCTGATCTATCGAGATGTTTTACTTGTATGTAGAGCGTTGCTTAAAACAGGGGATTTTCAGAGACAAGATGTTGATATGGCATTATTGCCCTTTTATGCATAAATGCAGGCGGCGTGGCTTGGGAGTAAAACCCGAAGCCGCGCCGCTTTTTTGTTGACGAACGCGCAAAGCAGGACTTTTCTTATCGTTGCCCGCAGGAGTGAGAGATGCTGGCTTTCTGGAGGATTTGCGCCAGCCTCTGTGAGTGTCGAAATATTGATAAGATTTGAAAATAACAGGGCGAACTAGGCAAAAAGTCAAGCCCCGATCCTCCAGCGCCCCCAGCCCGAAAATTTTTTTTGATTTCCTATTGACCGAATCGGTTGACAGTGCTATAATGCTATTAACCGATTCGGTTGACGATTTGACCGTCTTATTATGACTGAATCGCGAAAATCCACGCATGACAAGGAGTGATTGCATTGGACAGCTTTATTGCCCTGCCGGAAGAGAAGCAGGAAACGGTTATAGGCGCTGCCCTTGCCGCTTTCGGGCGAAATGGGTACAAAAAGGCGTCTACAGCTGATGTGGCTCTGGCGGCAGGCATATCAAAGGGGATGGTGTTCCATTATTTCGGCACCAAGAAAGGCCTGTACATTTTTCTTTGCGAGCACTGCAGAAAGGCCATGGGAGAAGCGCTAAGCCTTAATGGAAAAGAGGCCGACTTCTTTGCCCGCATAAGGCAATCCACGGCGCTCAAAGTTGAATTGCTAAAGAAAAAGCCGCACATGCTGGAGTTCTTGAAGAGCATGTACCAGGAAACAGACCCTGAAGTGGCGTTGGAAGTTGAGGGGTTCAGGGAGCTAATAGCGCCTGCGCAGCAGGCTCTGTTAATCGAAGACGAAGACAGGGCCAAATTCAAGGATGGCGTTGATCCTGAGCAAGTGCTGAAAATGCTGACTTGGATGGGCGTTGGAGCATCTGAGGAAATGTCAGGGGCAAGCGATGAAAAGATGAATGAGCTTCTCGCCTCGTTTGACAAGTGCATTGAGATCATCAAGAATAATTTTTATAAAAAGGAGGAATACTTGTGAGCCAGCCCGTAATCCAAACCGTGGATCTCACGAAGAGCTACGGCAAATTCAGGGGCATTGAGGGCATCAACCTTTCGGTTGATGCCGGAGAGATTTTTGGCTTCATAGGGCCAAACGGAGCAGGGAAGTCAACAACCATCCGCACCCTTCTAGCCCTTATCCGCCCAACGTCAGGCACAGCCATGATATTTGGCAAAGACTGCGTGAAAGAGGCGTCCAAGATCGCCAAGGACGTGGCATACCTGCCAAGCGAGCCAAGCTACTACGAGACAATGAAAGTGAAGGAGTTTTTGAGCTACGCGGCCGCTCTGTACGGAGTGAAGGCAGACAAAAGGATCAAAGAGCTGGCGGAAAGGCTCAACCTTGACCTGTTCCGCAAAATCTCAGACCTGTCCCTTGGAAACAAGAAGAAGGTAGGCATTGTCTCCTGCCTGTTGCATGCCCCTAAGCTTATGATCCTAGACGAGCCGACAGCTGGCTTGGATCCGCTGATGCAGCAGGAGTTCTTTGACATCCTGCTTGAGGAGAACAAAAAGGGCGCTACCATCTTCTTCTCTTCCCACGTGCTTTCAGAAGTGCAAAAGATCTGCGGCAGAGTAGTCATTTTGAAAGAAGGCAAAGTGCTCATGCTCCAAAAGATAAGCGAGCTTCGAAAGAACGGGTACAAGAAAATCAGGCTTACGGCGCTTGGGGAACTGCCAGAGAGAAGCTTTGACTTTCCGGGGGTTGCAAGCCTGAAGCAGGAAGGCGCAAACGCCTCTTTCATGTTCATGGGAGATGTCTCGGAAATACTCAAAAAGGCTTCAAGCATGCCATTGGCGGACATCTTTATAGAAGAGCCGACATTGGAAGAGATCTTTTTGAATTACTACAAGTAAAAGAAATATTCTTGAATTAAAATATTCTTGAATTACTATAAGCAACCAGAAAAGAGGTGCATCATGGCTGTTTACAAATGGGAGCTCAAGCAGACAGCGGGGCTGGCCGTATCCTGGGCAGTGGCTTGCGCGGTTTTGATACTCGCTCTCTTCCCGAACTTCGCAAGCATTGTGGTTGATGAAAGCGGCGCTCCAAAGACTGGCGTCCTTGAGTCTGTCACAGACAACAGCTTTCTGCAAGCGGTGGATGTCAGCGCGGAGTTTTTGGCAAAGCCCATAGGCATATACGGGTTCTTGGCCGGATGGCTCTTTGGGTTGGCTTTCGCTGTGATCTCAATGCACTTGGGGCTTTCGACCCATGCCAAGGAATCCTTTTTCAAGTCCGCTGACTTTCTTTTGACAAAGCCCTTTAGCCGGGATCGGATATTTATGTCAAAACTTTTAGCCGCCTTTTCGCACGTCTTGGCGATAGGCGCGGCATTCTGGCTTGCCTCTCTCGCCGCTTTAAGCATGTTTGCCCCAGGGTTTGACTTCAGGCTGTTCATGCTTTTGTCCTGCGCCCCGATCCTGAACATGACGCTGTACCTTTCAATCGGCATATTTGCGGGTGTTCTCTGGCCCAAGATCAAGCGGACACTGTTGGCAAGCGTACTTACGATGTTTGTCACTGTCATGATCGGAACCTTCGCCCAAGTGACAGGGCAGGATCTTCTTCTATTCCTTTCCCCTCCAAAGTTCTTTGGCGGATCCATCGTCGCGGCGGCTGGCGGATACGACATGCGGTTTGTAGCTTGGCTCGTCTTTCTGGACATAGCGCTGGTGGCGTCTAGCTTCGCGATATACCGAAAAAAGGACATATGCTAGGGAAAAAGCCCTTAAATCTAAAGTAGGTTATGTTAAAAGTTGTTTCTTGCCAAAGCCGTTTTTCTGCCAAAGCCCTTTTTGCCAAAGTTATTTTCTCCAAAGCCAGTTCCATTAAAAGCTATTTCTCTCCAAAAGCTTTCTCCAAGACCTTTTTCCTTAAAAATCAGGAGGAAAACATGACCCCTATCTTTTTCAAAGAGTTCAAGCTCAGCCTCAGGCCCCTTGTCATCTGGACATCAATCATGTTTCTCACTGCGGCTTTCGGGATGGCTGAGTTCTATTCACTGAAGGACAATTTGGACGTGCTGATGAATGGCGTTTCGGGCATGCCCCGCATAGTGCGCATTGTGTTTGGCGTAGACGCCATACCCATCAACACCCCCTTGGGATGCTTGGCTTGCATGCAATATTTCTATGGGATCATAGCGTTCTGCTTTGCCGCAAGCACTGGCGTTTTCGTTGTCGGAAAGGATGAGCGCTACAAGACTGCGGATTTCCTGTACACAAAGCCTTACGGCAGGAGCCTTGTGATAGGCGCCAAGCTTATGGTGGCTTTCATTGACGTTCTTGTCATGGCTGTCGTGTCTCTCATAGGATCACTTTTGTTCTTGGTGCCGCTGTTTCCAGGAGCGAACCTCGCCAGCGCTTCTGTTGCTTTTACGATAGGACTGTTTCTGTCGTCCCTGGTCTTTCTGGTGGCGGGAACATTGTGCGCCTCTTTGCTAAAGGATCATGGGCAAGCGACTCTTCGCTCGTTCCTGGCGCTGGCGCTTTGCTACGCCATTGCGTTCTTTGTTGAATTCTCAGGCAACATCAGCTTTTTGGGCATCCTGACGCCAGTGAGATGGTTTAGCCCTCAGGCAGTGACAGAAAGCGGAATAAGCGCAGTCTATGCCGCTTTGGCAATAGCTCTTTTCGCGGCTGGCGCCTGGCATTCCATTAAAAGCTTCAGCAAACGCGACTTGCGAGCTTGAAGCAAAGCAAAGCCCTGCGAAAACGCAGGGCTTTGCTTTGCAAGATACGTTTACATGCAAACGCAGAATTGGCCATTTGAGCTTTGCCACGCCTCTATCACGTGGAGCAGTTTCTCCTCTGGAGGCAGATACTCCCTGTAGTTGACCGTGAAAGCCTGAGCATTCTCCTCTGGCAAAATATACTTCACTTCCGGCTTGGTTTTGTCGGCGCAGAGCAGCATGCCGATTGGAAGGCTGTCACCCTCAGAGCATATCCCAAAATTAATTCCAGGGCTTGAAAAATTCCGGCGTTGAAGCATTCGCCAGGAATTTTTCGGCGCCTTAATGGAATTTTGGGATATGCACTTAGTCATCATAGTCTGTGTGTAGAAGCTCAAGCACATTGACATCATCCCTAAATCTTGGTCTGTCAGGGGTTCTGTCTTCAAGTTTACCAGCACGAAGCTTTTGAGGATGTAATTGTAAAACTCAAGGTCAACGCAGCAAGTCTGGCCGCCAACCCTAATTTCTTTTTGCTGTTCCGCAAGGGCGAAGCCGCGCTCGATGCCCAAAAGATAATATTCGATTTGTTTGGCAAGCGAGGGCTTTTCGTCAGAAGCTCCTGCCAAATCAAGCATTCCTTGCCCCGGCTTCAACATGGCGAGAGCTGCGCTCGGATCTGGGGTGGACAAATAGATTTGCTGAATGCAACGCAAGCCGTTTTCGCCATAGCGCTTGCCGAAATCGGGGGTTAGCCCTTCCGACAGGCATTTCAACAGCTGCTGGCCGCGCTCGCTTTGCTCGTCCTCGCCGATGGCTTCAGATATCTGCCGCCCGACGTCCCAGTACGCTTCGGACATGAGGGAATCTGCGTCTGAATAGGCCTTGGAACGCGCCTGTCCGATGATTGCGCTCAAATCGGCAATCACGCTGGCATACGGATCTGAATCGATGCTTGCTGTTAAGTCTTTGCTCAAATGTGGTTTCCTGCCTTTCGTTATAGAGCTACGCCATTCGCACAAGCGTTCCCCTGCCCTACAGGCGTTTATTGTAACATGAATTTGACCATTTGGAAATATGTTATTTTGTGTATTTGTGAGCACTAAATATTACCATACAAGCCCACGGTTCAGCTTCAACAGATACTTCCCGTTTTCCAACTCTGCAAAGTCAGCGTCAGTCAACTACGGGTTGGGCGCTGCCGGAGAGGCGCTTTTTGATGTCTCGCAACGCGCGAGCCAATCCCTAAAAACCAACGCCTATATAGTCGGCAATATCAGGAATTAGGATCATCTCAATGATATTTGCCATGCGTCAAGAACGGTTGCAAACTTCGAACGCGCCAGTACTCATGGGTGAGGCGCTTAACAAAGAGGGAGGCATTGTTGAATCCAGGGGGCTGCTTCAGCGCGGGCTATTCCGACCTGATATGCCGACGAGCGAAAAGAACTTAACTTTCAACTTGGGCAATTTGCATTCATAAGGGAAAACCATGAATGCATTTTCCCAATGTTTTCGCTCACTATTTTAATCGGTTTTACCTTTATGCCCCTATGCCCTTATGAAGATTTCTAAAGGATGCCCAGTTCGGAATGTTAGCCATTGCAGGCGCTGCCCAGCGCCCAAAAGGCTGAAAACAAGGCATTTTCAAGACAGATGGAATCCCAATGCACAAAACTTGGTTTGGCGCCCAAACGCAAAGGGCTCCAGGAGGTAGCCTCCTGAAGCCCTTTTTAACGCCATTTGTTATGCCCTCGACAGGATTTGAACCTGCATGGTTTCCCAACAGAACCTAAATCTGCCGCGTCTGCCATTTCCGCCACGAGGGCGTGCTTGAAAAGCAACTTCTGATATTATAGCAAGACAGCGCGAAGAGATCAAGCAAAAATAAAAAAAAACCAAAAAAAGAGTGGGCTTAAATTCGAGCTGGTTCGAGGCTCGAAGCGACGCTTGGAACAGGGGTTCTGAAGACATGCGTTTCAAGAGCGAGACTCTTGAAAACGTGGCTATTGATGTGGTATAATATCTTCGGGCTAGTTTCTGCCCGACAGGAGCAATCTGAGGGATTAGCGAGGATTGGAAATTTTTTTTATCGCAAACGCAGCGCTGACCGGCTTCAAAGGCGGGCTTAGATAAGAAAAATCAGAATCGAGCGCTTGTCAGGGATAGCTCCAAAAAAATAGGCGCAGGAGGAGAAATGGACAAAAACATAGGCCGGCTGGGATTCGGCGCGATGCGTCTGCCTGAAAAAGGCGGACAGGTGGATCTCCCGCAAACGAGCAAAATGGTAGACATGTACTTGGAGCAAGGGTTCAACTACTTTGACACGGCGTACGTCTACCACGGCGGGAAGTCAGAAACGGTATTGAGGGACGCGCTGGTGCAGCGGCACCCCAGGGACAAGTTCTGCCTTGCCACAAAGCTGCCCATTTGGCAAGTCAAGTCGCTCAAGGACGCGGAGCGGATTTTCGAGGATCAGCTGAAGAAGTGCGGAGTGGACTACTTCGATTTCTATCTTCTCCACGCGATGGGAAAGAGCAGGGAAGCGACTGCTGTGAATGCCGGGCTCTACGAGTTATGCCAAAGGCTCAAAAGAGAAGGGAAAGCCCGCTACACAGGCTTCAGCTTCCATGATGAGCCGGCAGCGCTCGCGGAGCTTTTGGATAGCCATCCAGAAACGGACTTCGTTCAGCTGCAGATAAACTACCTGGACGTTTTCCGCGGATCCTCGGGAAAGCTTTACGAGATCGCAACGGCCCGCAACAAGCCGATTATAGTCATGGAGCCTGTCAAAGGCGGAACCTTGGCAAAGCTTGAAGCGCCGATTGAGAAAATCCTGAAGAGCCGCGACAAGGACGCTTCTTTGGCTTCTTGGGCCATACGCTACTGCTGCTCTCTTCCGGGCATCCTCACAACCCTTAGCGGCATGTCAAACATCGCCCAGGTAGAGGACAACCTGAAGACCTGCACAAACTTCGTGCCCTTGACTGAGGATGACATAAAGGCGCTGGAGGAAGTGGCGGACGCCATCTCCAAGATCGGAACCATCCCGTGCACGGACTGCAAGTACTGCGTTGACAATTGCCCGAAGAAGATCAACATTCCAAGCCTTTTCGGCCTTTACAACAAGGTCAGGGAGTCTGGGAGCATAGCTCAGCAGGCCGCTGACTACCAGAAAGTGCCGAAGAAAAACCGGGCGTCAGCCTGCATCAAGTGCGGTGCATGCGAAAGCCATTGCCCGCAGAAGATAAAGATACCGGCTGAGATGGAAAGAGTGGCGGCTGTCCTGGAATAGAAAGAAAAAAAGAGGCATAGACACGGAAATCTTCATAAACACGTGTTCTGCGGGGGTTGCGTATGGAAGTCAAAAGCAAGTTCGAACATTACAACTTTAACGTGCTGGATCTGGACAAAAGCCTGGAGTTCTATGACAAGGCTCTGGGCTTGAAGCCTGTTAGGCGCCGCGAGGCGCAGGACGGATCTTTTATCATTGCCTACCTTGGAGACGGCAAGACAGGCTTCCAGCTGGAGCTTACCTGGCTCAAGGACTGGGACAAGCCTTACGACATGGGCGACAACGAGGTCCACTTGTGCGTCAGGGTCGATGGCGACTACAAAGAGGTGCGCGCGTTTCACAAGGAAAACGGCTGGATCTGCTATGAGAATGAGTCCATGGGCCTCTACTTCATAGCGGATCCAGACGACCACTGGATCGAGGTTTTAGGACAGTAAGCGCTTGAAATGTCGAAACATGAGCAGGCTTTGCAATAATTAATTATTGGGAAGACAAAGCCAGGCCCTCCAATGGAGGGCCTGGCTTTAAGTGCATACACCAAAATTATATCGAGGTGCCAGAAAAGTCCAGTGTTAAGCATTCGCCAAGACTTTTCCGAGCCGATAAAAATGCTTTAAATTTGCAAAAGTGTTAAGCAAAAAATCTTGCGAGGCTTCTTGCGTTAAACCAGGGCTAGGCGCTCTCTAGGGTTGGAGGCTATGATTTTGTCTGCTTTAAAGTTTTGTGGAGACTGTTTTAACTAATTATCCTTTTCAGGCTGTTCTTCGTAATCGCTCGTTTTGCTGGAATTGTTATAGTGCAAATCATAATATTGCAACTTCCGATAAATGGTTTCTGCGGTTCCCAGATATTTTTGAACAATGCATTTAGGTTTTCCGCTGATTCTTTTTGTCTCCACATAGTAAAAATATATATGCCCTTTGATGATTTTCTTTACAATAGTTGCCATATTTTTCATCTCCCTGGATGAGAAACGAAGTTTGAGCATTGGCAAATGAATGGAATGATTCTGCCGTAACAACCACTGGACAAATAGACGCAAATGGCTTAAACACAAAATTTGCCCGCCACATCTGCCTTTAGTCAAAGCCTTGGTTTCAGGGCCTTGATGGAGTTCTTACGGCAGAATCATGGAATGCGTCTATCCAAAAAGATGGCCGAAATGCACTTTATCAGCCATACCACAGTCTGTTTGAGCATACATTGCTCCGATTATAACAGCGGAGAACTTAAAAATCAAGTGTTTTTAGCGTTAGGATATTAGAAATCGGTGTTTTAGCCTTAGAATCGCCTGACGCCATTTTCAGCTCAATCGAACATATATGTTTTGAACTCACGAGCGTTTCAAGAGCAAGCCCCATTTTTGGCTTGGCCCAGCAGGCCTGGGGCACCCGACATTCTAGTATACTGGCTCGGGCAAGCCTCGGGGCATATCCCAAATTTAGGGCTTGGGTGGAACTGTTTTGGAACATGCCATCAGGCTCGTTTCCGAACTGCGATCAAGCGGCCTTGGGGCGGGCCTTGCTCTGAAAGGAACAAGGCCGCTTATCGTCACTACTCCGCGTTTTCAGCGTTAAGCAAGGCTGGATTCATCCAGGGCTTTGAGCCGCTGTAGTATTTTTCCGCGATTCTGGTTTGGGTCGCTTCATCCAAGGTGCTGAGGCGTTTGAAAGCTTGTCCAAGTGAATCCATTCTTTGGTAGAAAGAGCATTTTTCTCTCAAGCAAGTTGTTACATTGAGCCACTTGCATTTATCATCCTCCAGAAGGCCTATGCAATCGAAAATAGGCGTCCTGGCGGCTGTGGCTCGCGAGGATGCCGCCATAAAATCACCTTCCATATATATGTACTCACGCTTGCCAGGAACGGCCTAGTTGCTCGATTCATACGCGTCCACGATTTTGCTCCCGCGTTCCTGTTTTGGCGCTTTGCCTGCCAAGCGCTGTAATGGCTTTTTGAGAAAGCATAAAGCAGCTTAAGGTATTATAACATGTTTGATGGCTTTGCGTCGTAAAAAATATAATCAGACAAATTTTAAGATTCGGCAAAAATGGCGTAATACAGCCATTTGTTCATTGCGGCTCTTTTTTGCTCAAGTTGGTAATTATAGGACAAGGACATGAGCAGAGTCCAAAACGACAAGCGCGATCTGGCTGCAGCGCAGAGATATGCCAAATTTCCCGAAACGGCGAAGCCTTTAACGCCTGGAACAAGCATATCTCAATGCGATGTGCTTGCGCTACGCCAAAAAATCAGAAAAAGCGAAAGAAAAGCCATCGAGCGCCTGGGCGCGTTAAAACTCGTTTTAGCGCAAAATCGGGCGCTAGGGGTCGCAGGAGCGCTCAGCGCCGCTTGGCGGGCGCGGTGGTTTTTTTCTTATTATTTTCTTATTATTCTCTTATTATATAGTAACAGATTTCGCGAGCTGAAATAGGTTTGTAGGCATAACTTCAAAGCTTTGTAACCAAAATAAAATAACAATTATTACTGACGGAAAATCAGTCGAAAAAGCGCATGCATATAAAACAAATGCTGAAAATAATGAAAATATATGCCATTGAAGCTTAAAGAGGGAGAATATTATGGGCACAAAGGGACTACGGCTTATGCAACATGCCACTTGCCGCCGTTTGGGGAAAATAAAAAAAAGCCCTTGGCATGCAAGGGCGTTCTGCGCTGGTATAGCTTTCGTCAAATTCCGCAAACTATTTTAACGAGTGGTGAGAGGATGGGCTTTCTTAGCGGGGGCGGCCCGACTGGGTTCTGAGGCGGGCAAGCGTTCGTCAGCATAACGAGCAGTGTGAGCAAGAAATTTCTTTTAGTTAGAGTTAGCGACCGTTAGCGGCCTGACTGGCTTCAAAGGCGGGCAATGATCGCTCGCCGGAAGAGATGCGCTTACAAATCAAGGCCATCATTCCTCCGCCATGAACCTATCCATCAGGTCATCGGCGAGCTCTTTCAGGGTTATCGGAAACTTGACCACTCCGGCGGCGTATGGGGCTATTTCGTACGGCTGGAAGTAAACCACCACGGCGTCTTCTGTGAGAAAGAAGTTCCGCTCTTCGTTGGCCTTGTCCAGAAGCTCGACCGTGACACCCTGCACTGCGTCGTAATAGGATCCGCCATTGGCGGCGACCTCCGCTATGTCTTCGAGGAGAATGGCCTTGCATGCTACAGGATCCTTGAACAGCTCATAGAGCGTGAGAACCTTTTCGCCCTCCAAGTCCAAGACCGCAGATCTCAGGCTCTCGATCCCATGAGCGCCTCCGCTGTAAACGTAGTCCAGGGACAGGGACTCTATGCAGTTTGGAAGAGGCTCATATATCCTGTAGAAACTTGAGCTCTCGTAGGTGTATGGAGGCGACAGCGCCTCAAGGGATGTGCTGTTGAAGTCAAGGCCCTGGAGCTCAGCCTCAAACTCCTTTTTGCTAGCGTCAAGGCGGGCTGAAAACAGAGCGTTCGCTTTATCCAGAAGGCTTGTGCTTTCCAGATCCGAAAAGACTGGGATCATCCTGAATATGCTGGCGGTCTGGCCAGTGACCTTGCTCTCGCGCTTGCCTTGCACATAAGTTGTATGGACTTTCGCGCCGCTCTTCAGGCTGACAGGGTTTGAAGAGCCAACATAAGCTTGGGGCTGGAGGCGAACGCGGCCATCCAGGAAGGGATCTATCGCCGAGTACGCGACGCAATCGCCCAAAGCCTCAACCGTGAACCTTAGCGGGATGTAGATGGTTTCGCCTAGGGCGAAAGGCGCAGGAGCGCTGCTGTGCCCGGAAGATGTGGCCACGTCTGTCGAGCCAAGGGAGGCTCTTATAAAGGCGTCCCCTCGCTTGATAGACAGCTTTTCGCCATCCAGCTCAAATTCAGCGCCCAGCGCCTGCGCCAGTTCCTCCAAGGGAGTGTAAGTTGTGTCGCCAGCCAGGCCGCATTGGCCTCTGAGCTTTTGCCCGTTTACAAAAACGTCCACGCGGACGCCTAGAGGCTGGGCATCCTTTGACTCCGCGTAAGCTGTTGCAGGCAGCAGAAACAGGATGGCAGCAAGAAGTGCTGCGGTTTTGTAGCGCATTTCATCTGTGCTCCTCTCAAGCTGTTCGCCTGGACTTTATGAGCCCGCTGGCTTATAATGAAATAGCGAGCATCGCATTCATGAGCGACCGCGCAGGCATATCCCAAAATTAAGAGCATATCCCAAAATTATATCCGAGGCACCGGAAAAATCCGGATGTTTGCTCGCAAAAGCCCGAGCAAACTAGTTGAAGCATTCGCCAGGATTTTGGCGATTTGCCCATGAACATTGGGCAAACGCTATCCGGTGCCATTTCGGAATTTTGGGATATGCACTAGAGCGGGGTGCCAGAAAAGTCCGGAATTAAAGCGGTTGCCAGGATTTTTCCGTGCCCTAACCAAATTTGGGATATGCTCTTATGGCACTCTCATTAGCCATATTCTGTTTATCCGAGGTAACTTTTATTCATGGCGGATAGATCAGGCTTTGCGATCTTTGAGACTTTTTTGTCAGACTCGCGTATATCTTTGTGTAAGCAAATGCATAGCCCAAGATTATGTTTTGGCTTGGAAATCCCGGCGTCAAAGCATCGCCAGGACTTTGGCGATTTGCCCTTGAACATTGGGCAAACGCTATCCAGCGCCTTTTCAAAAGCTTAGGGATGTGCGATAAATGACGCTTGCCAAGAGCGATCTTCTTGATAAAAGCTTTTAAGGCGGCTCTTTGAGCCAAGCTTAGAGCGCTGTCAGGGAGTGCGTCTCAAAGCGCGTACGAAGGCTTTGGGAGCGCGTCTTGAATTCGAGATAAGCTCCAATGGCAAGCCAGCGGGAGGGGCGGTTCAGATGCCTAGAGGGTATCGCTTCAGGCTTATTGCTTTTAACGCCGTGGCGCTTATTGGGTTGGTTTTTCTGCTATTGATTGACAAGGATGAGATGCTCATTCAATATGGAACCCACGGCGCAAGAACCATGACTGTCCTGCTTTGGGCTGGCTGGGGCGTCTTGGTCGTTTTCTTCAACTTCTTGATCTTGCGCGGCTTGGCAAGATCAATGCGCAGGCCTAAGAAAAGCATTCCTTCTATGGTATTGGACGAGAAGGAGCTTACGGATATAGACAAGGTCGCAGACCAGATCTTTCGCATCCGCCAAGAAAAGCCTCAGCTCAAGGACATATTCGCCCAGTGCATGAACCAGGTGGATATAGCCAAAGAAAAGCAGGCTGCAATCAGGACTGTGTTCACTCACACAAAGTCAAAGATGGATGACGTTGTTGCCACAATAGACGATGCGGTGCTGGCCATGTGCTCAAATTTCAACAAGATCTTAAAGAGGGCGATCCTTTGGACCCCTGAAGACGCGTCAAGGTCAATCCGCTCAGGATCAGATGACATCCATCGCAAATACATGCAGCTTCACCTCAACAAGAACGAGGAAATCCTCGACATGTGCAGCAAGCTCATCTCCGAGACGCTTAGCTACATCGAAGAGTCTGACTCCGGCACTGACAGCTCAGTCAGCTTGGAAAGCACCACGTCAATGATCAGGACTCTTAGGGCCATGTCGGGCGCTGCGAAAAACCCGTTTGAAAGCTAAAAAAGGCAAACGCAATAAAATAAAAAAAAACAAAAAATAGCCCAGCGCGCCTTATGGCGCGTTGGGGTTTACAAGAGCAAAATTTACAGCGCCGGAAAAGAGCATATCCCAAAATTCCGCATGTGGCGCAGGAAAAGTCATGCGATGCTTCTACGCGTTACTTTTCCAAGCCATAAAATGAATTTTGGGATATGCTCTAAGGCGATGATATAAAAATTGGGATATGCACTAAATGCTCGCGAGCGAAAACGTTTCGCTTTCCGGGCAACCTTCGGCTTGAGCGGTTTCGCTCTGCCAGAATGGAGGGCGCGCCTTTCATTTAATA
Source organism: Clostridiales bacterium (assembly GCA_031270945.1). Taxonomy (GTDB): domain Bacteria; phylum Bacillota; class Clostridia; order Lachnospirales; family WQUN01; genus JAISWZ01. The sequence continues at coordinate 13,593 of JAISWZ010000422.1, forward strand.
AGGCGCCAAATGCCATGAAAATCAGAAGGCTTGCAACTTGCTTGGCTCTCGTTATCGCTATGGCGTTCACAGCCATAGCGCCTGCTGGCTGCGGCGCAGTCGGAGGCGAGCTTACTCAAGAGGAAGCCGGAAAAGAGCTTTCGGCGCTCCTGACAAAGATCAGGGTAGACACAGCCACCCCGCTTCTCGATATTGGGGGGACAGAGCTGACTGCCCCAGGCGCGGAGCTTCCTGACATTTCAAATTACCCATTGAGCGTGAGGGGTACCGGCCAAGTCGATGTGGAAATATTCGGATCCACTGAAAAGGCTGGGCCAGGCATGGACGGCTGGCTGAACACTGTCGCTGAGGCCTTTAACAAAGAGGGTCGCACAGTGAACGGAAAAAAGGCAACCGTGTCAATCCGGCCTTTGGCAAGCGGCACAGCCGCTGAGTATATAATTACAGGAGTTTACATCCCTGACGTATACACCCCTGCCAACGAGCTTTGGGGAGAAATGATAAAAAGCCAGGGCATTCCAATAGAAACAGCCGCCACCCGCATAGCTGGAAACACTGCGGGCATCCTGATGTCCAGGAAGGCTGACTCCGACTTCAGGTCCAAGTACGGAGAGGTTACGCTATCGAGCATTCTGGAAGCGGTATTAAACGGAGAGCTTCTTCTTGGATACACAAACCCCTATGCCAGCAGCACAGGCTTGAACATACTTACGGCCATGCTTAAGGCGTTTGACGGCGCAGATCCTCTCAGCTCCCAGGCTACCTACAAGCTGGAGCAGTTCCAGGCAAAGGTTCCTCCTGTGGCCTACACCACGGCGCAGATGAGGGAAAGCGCGAAAAAGGGCGTCTTGGACGCCATGATTATGGAATACCAGGCTTACATCAATGAGCCCTCGCTTAAGGACTATGTTTTTACCCCCTTTGGCGAAAGGCATGACAACCCGGTTTACGCTCTGAACAACCTTTCAGGGGAAAAGCGGGAAGCGCTTGATCTGTTCATCGCGTATTGCCTGGAAGCCAAGTCCCAAAAGGAAGCCGAAAGATATGGCTTTAACGCAAACGAAAGCTACAAGGGCGTCAAAGTTGGAATGACAGGCGCTCAGCTGTTCGCGGCGCAGCGCGTCTGGAAAGAGAAAAAGGACGCAGGAAGGCCAGTCGCCGCAGTCTTTGTGGCTGACACATCCGGAAGCATGGAAGGCACTCCAATAAAAGAGCTTAGGACTTCTCTCATAAACGCCGCCCAGTATATCAACGACGAGAACTACATCGGCCTTGTGAGCTACTCTAACGACGTTGAGATCTCTCTTCCGATAGACAGCTTCAACGCCACGCAAAGGGCCTACTTCTCAGGCGCTGTGAAGTCTTTGTCCGCAAGCGGCAGCACTGCCACATACGACGCTGTTCTTGTTGGACTAGACATGCTTCTGAAAAAGCAAGCGGAGCTTCCAAACGCAAAGCTGATGCTTTTTGTCCTTAGCGACGGCGAGCAGAACGAAGGCTACGCGCTTTCAAGAATCACTCCCATAGTCAAGGGCCTTGGCATACCAGTCCATACGATTGGCTACAACGCTAACCTTGACGAGCTGAAGAAAATTTCCGAGATAAACGAAGCCTCAAGCGTGAACGCCAGCGAAAGCGATGTTATCTACAACCTAAAGAACATCTTTAACGCTCAATTGTAAAAGAAAAGAAAGGCGGCAGGCTAACCTGCCGCCTTTTTTGGCATAAAAAAAAACAAAAAAAACAAAAAAAATAAAAAACAAAAAAAATAAAAAAACAAAAAAGCCGCAGGAAACCTGCGGCTTATTCTTAGGGCAATTTCCCAAAATTGATTTTTGGCCTGGAGGGGAGCGCTCTCTCTTTGCCTATAGATTTTTCCCGTAAACGAAATTGACGGGGCAAAACGGGTTTGATATACTATGGGCATGCGCCAGAGACGCGGCGCTTGTCTCAGGCTTGAGGCATCCCCGAACGCGCTCTCTTTTTGGGAAACGCGCCTATGCGTTGTTGGCTGATTGCATAGCCATTTGGCAGAAAACCGGATTCCAGGTTCTCGAGTAGAAAAGCTGGATCTCTCTTGATATGAAGATGGGATCGAAGCGGGTGTAGATGCTTTTCATGCCCATCAAGCTGGGAATGCCGTCTTTAAGCTGAATGAAGCCGCGAAGCCACGGAAGGTTTGACAACCCAAAGTTGCGCACGCCTGACAGGGATACAGCGCCGTCTAGCTCCGCCAAGGCGCCCAGCACGAGCATTTCATGGATGTTGTACTTTACGTTGCCGAATGAGCGGGGATCTCTTATGAACTTCTCTGCGTACTCCATCATGCGGGTTGTAAACTCGTCTAGCGCTTGGGCTTCAGCGCCTGTGGCTTCATTGTTGATTGCGGTTCTGAGGGCGGTTGCCGCCTCGGGCGCCATGGCTCCCAAGGCGCGGGGCAGCCCGAAATACGCGTTCGTCAATCGCGGCCTGCCGCAATGGCAAGGCTTGTTGCGTTGGTTCATTTGGCTCCACTCCTTGGAGATATACCTATGTGCGGATGCCTGGGCTAGCCAGGGCATCAGGGACAAGAGCGCATGCTGCGGATGCCAGGCAAGCATGGCGTTTGCTTGCGCAAGCAACCCGAAATTAGGAGCATATCCCAAAACTGATTTATGGCTAGGCGCGAAGCTTGCCAGCGCTTGCTCGTCAAAACCCGAGACAAGCGTTATTGAAGCTGAGCAAGCGTCGATGGCTTTGCCGATTTGCCCGAACATAGGGCAAGCGCTATCCCGCGCTTTAATAAGTGCATATCCCAAAACTAGTTTTAGGGCCCGGAAAAGCCTCGAAACTGCGATTAGCCCTTGAACTACCCAGCGCTTTTTCGGAATATGGGATATGCTTTATTAAGCTTTGGCGGGTTGCCTTTAAAGGCAAACGCTCCAGCGCTTTTTAGAAAATTTGGGATGCGCCCTAAGAGCATATCCCAAAATTATATCCGAGGCGCCGAAAAAATCCGGCGTTGAAGCATTCGCCAGGATTTTTTCGGCGCCATTTCGGAATTTTGGGGTATGCACTAAGGCCCTTCGAAGCCTATGCGCAATATGCAATCCAGTGGCGCCAAGGCGCGTCGCTTGGGTGCAGGCTTGATCTCTGAGGGCATGCGCTGGCCCGAGACAAGCGCGCCAGATTTTGGCGAGTTGCCTAGCATATCCTGCGCCAAGGGCGCTGGCGATCTTCTAGAATGTCTGCGCCTTTTTGCCTCTGAGATACGCACTATAAAAGGATACTGCAAAATGATGAAAAAGTCCAGGGATTGTGGGATCTAACATATTTGTGTAATATAGTGACGATCGGTGGGACTTGAGACAATTAAAACGAGCGTTCGTCAGGACATATTTCAAAGGAGAGGATTTTGTTTGGGTATATACGAAGCAAGTGCGCAGAGCTCTGTCAGGTTTGAAAACAAGGCTGACTATTGCGTGGGAACAGGCAGGATAGGCTTGGCGCTGAGAAAGGATTACTACGAGCAGCTGAAGCTTGTCCAGGAAGAGATCGGATTCAAGTACATCAGAGGGCATGGGCTGTTTTGCGACGACATGGCCATATACCAAGAGCATGAAGAGGACGGGAAGATCGTCCCGGAATACAACTTCACATACCTGGACAATGTTTTTGACATGTATCAAAGCCTTGGCATCAAGCCGTTTCTGGAGCTGGGGTTCATGCCGGAGAAGCTGGCGACCGGAACCCAGACAATCTTTTACTGGAAGGGCAACGTGACCCCGCCTAAGGACTACAACGCATGGGCTGAGCTTGTAAAGGCGACTTTCACGCACCTGATTGAAAGGTACGGAGAAGACGAGGTTGCCAGCTGGCCGGTAGAGATCTGGAACGAGCCAAACCTCGACGGATTTTGGAAAGACGCTGACATGCAGGAGTACTTCAAGCTATTTCAATGCACGTTTGCGGCCATAAAAGAGGCCAGCCCAAGATCCCAAGCGGGAGGCCCGGCCATTTGCGGGATTGACGACGAGAGATGGATGACTGAGTTCGCCTCGTTTTGCAGGTCAATAGACCTTGAGCCTGATTTCATGACCAGGCATCACTATACGGTTCATATGCCGGAATATGTAGGCCGAAACGGCTACTGCGAGCTGCAGGAACTGGAATACGGGCTGGCTGGCCTTTCATCCTCTTGGACTGCCATAGCGAAGAGCGGCTTTGTCCCAAGCAATGAGACCATCGCGGAAAAGAACCCAGCGCCTGTTCCTGAGGGCGCCAAGATCTCCAAGGTTCCCATGCACATAACTGAGTTCAACACTTCTTACTCTCCAAGGACGCCTATTCATGACACGAACCGAAACGCGGCTTACGTTGCCGAGCTTCTCTCAAAGCTTGGAGATTACGCTGACTCATACTCTTACTGGACTTTCGGAGACGTATTCGAGGAAGCTGGAGTGGCGTTCTCGGAGTTTCACGGCGGATTTGGGCTTGTGACAAACGGGCTGGTTCCAAAGCCTACATTCTGGGATTTCGCGTTCTTCAAGAAGCTTCAGGGAGAATGCGTCCTCAGGGAAGAAGACGTAGTTGTCACATACAAGGACGGCGTGTTTCACGGGATCGCCTGGAACAAGAGCCTGACGCGCACAGGCAAGAAGCTGGATATTTCCGTTATCCTAGAAAGCCGCGAGCCTTGGGATGGCGAGTACAGTCTGATCACCAAGACCGTGGACGAGGAAACCTGCAACCCGCACAAGGCGTGGCATGACATAGGCGAGCCCAAGTATCCAAGCGCAAGCCAGCTGAAGCTGTTGAGAGAGTGCGCCTGGCCCCAAGTCAGGACTGCAAGGCTTATAGCCAAGGACAAGAAGGTTGAGGTCTCGCTTTCCATTGAGGAGTTCGGGGTCGTTTACTTCGAGGTGGCGAAGGCCAAGGTGACAAGCGATTACGGGTTTGACTTTGACAGGGCGATAGGGCGATAAGAAGAGTTGGGAGAAGCCTGAGACAAGGCAAAGCTAATATAAGCAAAACAAAAAAGCCCTCTGTGAAGAGGGCTTTTGCAATTGCCTACAGCACCCTTTCCAAGAACCGCTTCTTGAAAAGGCTTGCCTTAACTCCTGTCGCCACAAGCACAGGATACTCCGTGGCGTATTCCACAGGCGAATCAGAGCTTGCGAACTCGTATCCGAAGTCCAGGGGCCGATTCTCGAACTCAAGAACGTCATCCCAAAGCAGCGGGGACAGGGAAAGCGGATCGTGAAGAATCGGGTTTCTATTGAAAAGCCGGATGAAGTTTTGGATCATCTCTCCAAGGTACGCGGCCTGGGGCTTCTTTGAGCTGGAGAAAGCTTTGACCTCGCTGTCGTCAAAGGCGCATTGGGTTGTGACGTTAAGCCCGACGAGTTTTATCACGGCTTTTGACTCAAGCGCAATCTTTGCCGCAAGGGGATCGCACATGAAGTTCCATTCATGAAGCGGATTGTCTATGTCCCCGCCCATGATGTAGACGCTTCTGCCCTCAAAGGCGCTTGGCGCGGCAACGATTGCGGCGGCCAGGTTTGTGAGGGGGCCTATAGCGGCAATGGAAATGTCAGGAAAATCCTTGCATGCCTTTATGATGCCTTCAGCGCCGGATTCAGCGCTTGTGAATACAGGCGCGTCTTCTGCGGTATTCAGGTTGCGGCGCTCATCCCAGTGCCCAAGCAAGGGCTTTTGCGCTCCTGTCTTTACCGGGACTTCAGATCTGCCGTAAAGCTCAAGCATCTTCTTTGCGGCGCCAGCCCGCCAGGCGCTATCGAAGTACACGGTAGATACGCCAGCCAGCTCGATCTCAGGAGAGCCCAAGACAAGCGCCAGCGCCAGCGCGTCGTCGACATCCCCGCCAAAGTCGGTGTCTAGCCACAGTTTTGTTGGCAAAAAATCACGTCCTTTAGAGCGCTTTTAGAAAATTTTGGAGCTGCACAATGTGCTTTGCTAAAGGTTATTAAAACAGGACACGAACTAATGATTGCCTAGAACCGCCAATACGATTCTATGATATCCATCGTTGAATCAATGTCCACTTCTCGGCTAACGATGCAGATATAGGCCGGTCGGGCTGCTCCCGCTTACGACAATAAAACAGGATATTTTTCTGAATAATGGTCAAGATTAGCGGCAATATCGAAACTGCCAAGTTTGTGGCGCCTGGTTCCAGTAAAGAATATCCTTTTCAAAATATCGCTGCTCGGAGTATAATCCTTGATTATTTCAAAAAAGTTGCTCAAGAAACCCGGCGAGCGTTGGTCTGGCCTTAGCGGGTCAATGAAATGATCATATTCGTCTATAAGCAGATATATCGGATGCTCCAGCTTCACCAACGAAAACAGCTGATCCAATATCATTGCGGGAACGGTGGAGTAATCGATCTTTTCATGCAATTCATACTTGTTTTCATCCAAAAACGCTTTGATGGCGCGTTCTGCTTCTGCGCTCATCTCAGAGCATACTTTCTCATCGACATCGGGTTTGATGCGCGAAAAGTCGAACAGCAAAACACTGTACGAGTTTCTGGCAGGCGACGGATTGTCGTGCACGTAAGTGCCCTTGAAAAGCTCATCGAATTGATTTTCGAACTTGTAGTCAAAGTAGTAGCGCATTGTTGAGAGAAGCAGGGTTTTGCCGAACCCCTTAGGGCGAAATAGCGAAGCGCACTTAAAAAACTCAATCAGTTCAAGGCAGGATGTTTTATCGATGTACATGCCGCTCTCGACAAGACTTTTGTAATCTATATTGCTGAGATTGGATTGTATTGACATATCAGGAATGGCGCTATGCAATGTGTTTGGCAAATGCTCACCTCATGTTGTATGAAAAAGATCAAATTTTAAATATGTACCTCATTTCTCTTTCAAATCGAGTTTGCCGTGCCTTCATCTCGTCGCTTGTGACAAAGCCTCTGTTTCGGGCGCAAATATAATTGTGCAAATACCAAAGGACCGAGCTTGTCTCGAAAAGCGTTTTCGAGGTGGATTTTCTAAACGAATAGCCATTATAGAGCTCTTTAAGCGTTCTATACAATAATTCAATCTCGGATTCATTGAAATTGGGGATGCTTCCTAAAAGCCACTGTACATCTTCGGGAGTCATTCCTGCGATATCGTGAAGCTTGTCTCCATACAAGTCAACAGAAGTGGCGATATTGCTTTCTATTAACGGCTTGGTAGGCGCAACAGGCTTGGCACCAGCGCAAACGATCCTTTTTATTGTGCCGCGTTGAACCTCATGCTGGACATCAGCCAAAAAGTTTTCAAGGAAATGAGGCGCGATGGCGCAGCCGGATTCATCTGTATCTATAAAGAAACGATCATACCCATCTATCAGCAGAAATATCGGACGCTCCGAGCGCTCATAAAGCCGATCAAATATAAAAGTCAGCTGATGCGAAAAGTCGATCCCGCTGTCTTCAATCCCGTTTTCATCCAAAAAGGTCTGGATGGATTTAGTGATAATTGCATTCATTTCGATTTCGGCTTGCTTTTCGGTTTTGGCTTTGGCGCCAGAAAAGTCGATTGTCATAACACTGTAAGAGTTTTTGTTAGGCGACGGGTTGTCGTACACATAAGTGCCCTTGAAAAGCTCTTCGAATTGATCTTCGAACTTGTAGTCAAAGTAGTAGCGCATGGTTGAAAGCAGAAGGCTTTTCCCAAATCCGCTTGGCCGAAACAGCAATGAGAACTTAATACGATCAATTCCGGCAAAGTAAGATGTTTTATCAATGCATATGCCATCCTCAACGATCTTCTTGTAATCCGTCACGCCAGGAACAAGCTTCTTTAGCATTACGGCGCTTGACATGTAGGGGGTAGCGTTATGAATCATGTTTGCCAATTGAACACCTCGATTCTTATATTTAAATTCGAAAATACGACTAAAATCTACAAGAATAGTTTAATCCGTGCGGTACTGTCTGTCAATAGCCATATTCAGAAAAATGATTTTTAGGAGTTGAGAAAGCTGAGTTGACGCATGAAATATTGCCGTGGCAAGCACCATTCTCATTGCAATGCAGGAATATGACTGTTGAGCCTTGTTTTTGTTCTCCTGCCAACACCCAAGAGCTTTCAGCGCCTCTCGCCAGTACCCCAAACACGAATCAAAAGAGGCAAAGGCAATGCGCCCCTGCCCCCAATCCTTTTGGCCATTCCCCAATCCTTTAGCCCTTCGCAAGATACACCGATTGCCAAAGCTTCTCGGCCTCATCCCTAGTCGGGATTGACGCTGAAGCGCCCATTCTGGATACCGCTATGGCTGCGGCGGCGCTTGCCAATGGAAGGCTCTTTGGAAGAATATCGCCTTCGGCAACGCTTCCAAGAAAAAAGCCAGCGAAAGTGTCTCCAGCCGCTGTGGTGTCCACGGCGTCCACTTTGCATGCGCTTACGCTCATTTCCTGAACTTTGCTCTTGTAAAGAACCCCGTCTTCTCCCAAAGTGAGAACGATCTCGCACTCTGGGTAGCGGTTGGACAGAACTTCAGCTATCTTCCTAGGCTCGCTCTCGCCAGACAGAGCTTGCCCTTCGATCTCGTTTATGAGCAGCCACCTGACTAGCTCGAATGGAAATGTTTTTGCAATTACGTCATCCATGGGCGATGGGTTTAGAGCAAAGTGAACTCCTCGCTTAGCGCAGAGCCTGGCTATCTCAGCGGTCAGGTTGGTTTCGTTCTGTGCCAGCGCAATGTCTCCAGGCTCAAGCGAGGACACCGCCATTTGAATCAAGCCGAAGCTGAGGCTCTTGTTAGCGCCTCCATGGACTATTATGCTGTTTCTTCCCTTTTTGTCTACTTGGATTATCGCGTGTCCGCTTGGGCCATCCACTTCCTGCAACATCGAAGTGTCTACGCCATTCTCTTCAAGAGCCTTTCTTAAAGCGGCTCCATCTTTGCCTATCGCTCCAGCGTGGCAAACTTGGATATTGGCGTTTGCGGCCTTCCGCAAGGCAATGGACTGGTTCAGCCCCTTCCCTCCGCAAAAGACGCTGTAGCCTTCGCTTGAGATGGTCTCCCCAGGAGAGACTATCTTGTCAACCTTGTAGACGTAATCCAGGTTTAAGGAGCCGAAGTTTATTATTTTCATATAATAATGCGCCTCCCGATCATTCCCGCAACGCGCCTTTCGAACATTAACGCGCAAAAAGGCCCGGAGCTTGTCCGGGCCTTGAAGTGCCTAGTCCTGCGTGTAGGCCATCAAAGCCATGTGGCGGGCCCTCTTGATGGCTACGGTAAGCGCTCTCTGGTGCTTGGCGCAATTGCCGGTTATGCGGCGGGGAAGGATCTTTCCGCGCTCCGAAACGTACCTGCTGCGGTTCTTGCCGATATCCTTGTAATCGATCACGTGGATCTTGTCGGCGCAGAAAGTGCAGACTCTCTTTTTCCTGCGGCCTCTTCTTTTCTGAATCATTTGAATCCTCCTATAGGGCATGTCCCAAAAAATATAGGGGCTGAAAAAGCTATGCCTTCAAATTAGTGTGGGGTTGCCTCGATATATGATCCCGGCAGCGCCGGGATTAGGCGCTTAAAAATAATGCTTTTTATTTATGCCCAGCAAACGGGCTTCAATTGCTGCTCTAGAACGGCAGGTCGTCTTCGTTTATGTCCTGCAAAATCGAAGAGAAGGAATCCTCCTGGTGCGGAGGCTGGTGGTATGATGAAGACGACGAAGAAGACGAAGAGGATCCGGAAGACCCAGACTGCTTGGGGCTGGAGTAGCTGCCGCCTGATCCGCCTTGGCCGCGGGATTCAAACGACGCTTTGCTCTCTGTGAACTCTTGCTCGTCAACCACTACCTCGGTTGAAAAGCGCTTGATCCCGTCTTTGTCTTCATAGCTTTTTGTCTGAAGGCGCCCGACAATGGCTATCTGCATGCCTTTTTTAAAGTACTTTTCCATGAACTCCGCCTGTTTTCCGAAGCTGACGCAGTTTATGAATTCTGCGTCCGGCTCGCCTTCGCGCTTGAAGCGCTTGTTGCAAGCTATGCTGTAGCGGGCTATAGCTAGCGGCTCTGCGGCCGAAGAGTAGCGGATGTCTGGATCTCTGGTAAGCCTTCCTATCGCAATAACTTTGTTCATGATCTTGTGTGCTCCTCCCATCGCAAAAAATCGGTTATGCTAGAGCCTGCGCTTTTCGCTCTAACCAAAATATATTGCACGCGTAATGACATGCAAGACGCATGCCACTGAAATTTGTCTGATGAGCAACTGGTTCACCAGTCCTGCCAGGCGCGGCAAAGCGCCGAATGTTAGCGCGAAGCTGCGCATATCCAAAAATTTACGATTGTCTGGAAAAGCACTCTGCCTGAATCCGGCGAGATATGCTCTAGACTTCTTGCCTTATCACAAGGTAGCGGATCACGTTGTCGAAGATGCGGATGCGCTGCTCGATCTCTGCGGGAACGCCGCCCTGGGATTCGAAAGTGATGAAGTAGTAAAAGCCTTCGGTCAGCTTCTGGATTTCGTAGGCGAGCCTGCGCTTGCCCCATGAGTCTACTTTCTCGATCGTGCCGCCGAAGCGAGTGATCAGTTCCTGAACTTTTTCAAGCTCAGTTTTCAGCGCGTCTTCTTCAAGCGATGGCCGGAAGATTACGCCAAGTTCATACTTGTTCATTCAGTCGTCCCCTTTTGGATTATAGCCCGCTCTTTGGCGGTCAAGGATATTGGGCGATCAAGCGTTAGCGTGGCCCAACGCTCTTTTTTCAGAGCGATATGATTATAGCATAAAATTGGCACAAGCTCAAACTTTTTTTTTGGATTATGAAGATTTTTCGCGCGAGGCGCGTTTAAATATTTATAGGAGTTTCAAGGGCCTCCCGCGTATAGAAACGAAATGG
>JAISWZ010000460.1 GCA_031270945.1 Clostridiales bacterium
ATTATATCCGAGGCGCCGGAAAAATCCGGGTGTTTGCTCGCAGAAGCCCGAGCAAACTAGTTGAAGCATTCGCCAGGATTTTTCCGGCGCCATTTCGGAATTTTGGGATATGCACTAAATGTATGTATATGAATAGACGTACATGTTTCGCGCTAGGATTGCATTTACATACATTTTACATTGTTCATACATGAATAATGCATCATGTTATGACTGATTCATGTCGTCAAACTCTCAAATTTCGCAAAACAGCTACCATAAATAAACTTGCCTACATATTTAGAGCATTTTCAACAATGTCAGTTTGTCATGCATTTCGCCCTCGCGCTCGGCTTCCAGCTCTATGATTTCATTATAACAATAAAGTGACTTCACGTCAATACTAGAAATCGAAATGTATCGAAAAAAGGAGAATGGAGAGAATGGCTTGAAACAGCCTATTTAGTCCATTTAGGATGTTGAATTGATCGTCATGTTTCAGAAAATCTGAAGCTGGTAATTTATGCATACAGGCAAAATTCAAAGATTTTTTGTTTTGAGCAGGCGCTGAGCGCCCCATGGGGGGCGCTCAGCGCCTGCGAACAGTAAGCTTGCCATGCCAGCGCCCGTCTTTCGCTAATGGCAGCGCCAGAAACCGACGCTCCAAAAGCGCCTGCTGGGCGCACGAGGTCTATATGGAAGAGAAATGCAGGGCAGCGCCCAGCGTTCTATACTATGACGGTGCCATCAGTGTCATGAGGTGGAAGGGAACTGGAAGTTTATCTAAAGCATATCGTAAATTTAAGTTTCTGGCAAGCGCCCGTAAATGCAAAAAAAAAAAAAAGAAAAACAGATCAAGAAAGGCCGCCCAAATGGGCGGCCTTTCTTTCGCGCTTTGCGCTTGCTGACGATGTCAGTTTAACTTAAAACATACCTAGAGCATATCCCAAAATTCCGAAATGGCACCGGAAAAATCCTGGCGAATGCTTCAACGCCGGATTTTTCCGGTGCCTCGGATATAATTTTGGGATATGCTCCTAGTGCATATCCCAAAAACATGTTTTGGTTGCCCTCGCGACATGCTCTAGGCCTCTTGGCGCATGCCCCCCAATTCAAATAAGCGCATATCCCAAAATTAATTTTTGGCTTGTGAAAGTCACGCGTAGAAGCATCGCAGCCTCTTTAGGAATTTCGGGATATGCACTAAGGCGCTTTGAGCCATAAAACTTTTTATTCAGGATCTGCGGAGACTATCAAATGAACCAGGGCATAGTTGCCGGAGAGCCTGTGATAGAACTTGAAGTAGCTGATGTCTCCAGGGATAAGGGATTGAACGTCGATAACGTTCTTCCATACGACTCCTGGAAGCTCCGGGTTGCCTTGGCTGTCGCCAGCCTTGACGATTCCGTACACTTTTTCGTCAACGTATGGATCTGCCGGCCTGGCGTCAACTTCGACTGCGCTGCTGCTGACGAAACGGCGATGAATGGTCTTGCCGTTGTCAAACATGAGGTTTTGGTGATACACTTCAGGCGCTTCGCCTTCGTTCTCAGTTACTTCCCAAGCCAGAATGCCTGGAACCAAGTAGGATGGAGGCAAAGGCGTGGGTGATGGGTTAAGGTTCAGAGGGCGAGCGATTTTCATTTTGGGGTTAGGCGTAGGAGAGGGAGCTGGCTCTTCGCCTGACTCGCCAGAGCCTACGTCTTCAGTTGGCTCTTCGCCATAATACGCGTCTCCGTTTACGACGAGATTGACGAGCCTGCGTCCCTCAACTGTCCATCCGCCGTTCTCCTCCAGGCCAAATGACCTGTAGTCGTCCGGGGATCCGTCTTCCGCTGTAGCCAACTGGGTAACAGCGGTTATTCCGTAATAGTATGTTCCGCCTGAGACTTTTCCGACCTTCTCAACCTTGTCCAGAAGAAGGCCAGTCGCTTCCTCGGGCGCCAGGGGCGTTGCCCAATAGAACCATCCATCGGTGTCGCCTACCCAATAGTCGCCAGCGGGTCTTCCCAAGATGTCCCATTCGGCCATGCTTATGACCTGGGCGTTCCTGGTCTGCTTGATTCCTGGCTCAGTGCCTTCGTATACTGTTGCGTCTTGCGCAGTGTATCCGTCCTTCTGATACGGCTCTGGCACGGGCTTGTAAAACTTTTGCCCGCCAAGAGACAAGCCCCAGTATTTGCGGAACAAGTTGCCTTCGCTGGACTGCAGGGTGAAAACATGCCAAGTGGTCTGATCGCCAAGCTCTGAATCCTCGTACAGCTTCGTCACTTTCTTTTCTTCGCTGCTTGTGCCTGCGAGCTCGCCTACCTCCAAGTACTCGCTAAGCTTAACGCGAACGAAAATCGGAACGTTGCCCCAATTCTCCACATAGATATCCTTGTTGGGGTCGTCGAAATCGTCGTGGGTAGAGCCTCCGGGACCTTCGTCTAAGCCCAGAATCCCGCTGGTCGCCTTGTTTTGGAAGCTTATCCAGGCATAGGTGCCAGATACGGCGGCGAGAAGAGTGATCATGACTGCAACGGCAACAGCCAATTTCGATTTGGACATTGAAAATGCCTCCAGTTTTAAGTTTCGCTTCGCCTGCGTGACGGCCGCAAAACGCTTGCGCGTTTCTAAAGCCTTAGTGCATAAGCCAAAACTCGCTGCGGCGCAGCAAAAGTCATTGCGGTGTCTTGCCCGTGACTTTTGCAAGCTAAAATCAATTTTGGGATATGCTCTTATTTCTGTTGCGGCAACAGGCGTTCGCAACAGGTTTCAAGCCAGGGAGGGGGGATCCTTGGCTAAAAGCCTTTTCTCATTTGGAAACGGCTTGCGCAAACTGGCAGTGCGCCTACGGGCGCTTGCCCGGCCATGAATCATTCGGCGCCGTGATAGGCTATCCGGCCAGTCCTAAAACATATCCCAGAAATGGTCTTGCTTATAAATCTTGGTGCGCCTCGAAGCAACAGGCTTGGAAAGGCCCGTTGATAAGAACATGCGCTTAAAAACCTGGGATATAGCTTAAATATGTACAAGCTTGGGCTAGGGCTCGCAGCGCGCACACTCTGGGGATCGAGGCATGCTCCAAGCGCCTGGAATCAGTTCCGCCTGCCTTTAGCCAGGCGGCCCGCTTCCGCTTGCTCGCAAGCATGGAAAACTCCACAGCTTAAGCGCACACAGCTATCTCTTATAGAGAATCGACAATTTTATCCCATCCCTTGAGAATGCAGCGTGTCCAAATGCATATCCTAAAACTTAGCAAAAGCGCCGGACTATTCCAGGCCTACGCTCTAACTTTTGGATATGCTCAAAACCCAAATGAGAGATGCCCTCCCATAAGCAAAGCCGCAGTTGCCCAGCGAGCTCTTTTCGCTCGCATGCTTTGCCTGGCTGGTTTTTCGGTGCTCGTGGCAGGGTTGCGGAACAGCATGAAGTAACCTGCATGTTTGAGCGCGGGCCAAGAGCGTTTTTCCATTCCATTATAACTGTAAAAACGTTATACGTCAAGAAATAAATCTAAATAGCACGAATGGTGTCTAAAAATGGCTGGGAAAATCCCATTTTGCGGATTTTCTTTCGTCGAAAGAAATCAAACGTTTGCGGAAAAACGTTGAGACTAAGGGTTTGCGTCTGTTCGGAAGGAATCGCCCGCTAATGCGCCGGCGCTTTAGTGGGCCCCCGGCGCTGTTTTTTAAAGGGGGCAGGCGCTCAGCTCGTTTACGCTCCGTTTAAACTCCATTTATCCTCAGTTTAAAATGGGCTGCTAGAATAGGCTAAAAGGGGAGGCGACGCAATGATATCCGCAATCGTTTGGATGGTATACGAGTTTTTTAACCTATTTGGGAAGAAAAAGGAGAGGAACCGTGAATGGCAGCTGGAGCTGTAGACGAGAAAGACGGCCTCGGAAAATGGCGTGAAAAGGCCGCAATAAAGGGATTTTCACATGAGGCGAGGGATGGGTAGGCTGATTGCCTGCCAAGGGCAAAGCTCGACGCAAGATCTGAAAAAAGTGTGAAAGTTTTTGCTCAAGCTCGGGATTGGGCGAAATATGGGAAAATATACATTTAGCAGTGGTCAAAACCCAACGAATTCTGAAAAAAGCGTGAAAGTTTTAGCTCCGTGACGCTCTAGCGAATTATGAGAAAACTGTGAAAGTTTTGGCACCCAAAAACGGGCTAGGCAAAAATGGAAATCTTAACGGGTGCAAACGTTAACGGGTTCCTGAGAAAAGCGTGAAGGTTTAACTCCTAAAAAGAGCTGAGATAGATGGAAGAACATTCCTTTCGCAGAGGATTGTGTTTCCGTCCATAAGAATGAAATTATGAAACTTCACTCCGAAAAAACAAGCCTGTAGAAGGAATGGAAGGCCATTCCTTCTGCAGGCTTATTTTCGCGCCAACGTTTTACCAATAACTGAAAAAACCTGAACTTTTAGCTGAAGCCGTTGTCTGCCTGCGAGCGAAATTAGCCTTAGCTTCTGCTTTCAGCCTTGCGCACTTAGTGCATATCCCAAAATTAATTCCATGGCACCGAAAAAGTCCGGGTGTTTGCTCGCAGAAGCCCGAGCAAACTAGTTAAAGCATCGCGATGACTTTTTCGGCACCTTAACGGAATTTTGGGATATGAACTTAGTAACTTTGCCCATAGCAAATGAATTCCTGGCGCTAATCTTTAGCTGTGTTTAACATTGACAGAGGGTTTTCGCAGTGATAGAATAAAGGCAAATAGTACATATCATATATGCATAATCGGCAATCGGCCCTAGCTATAAAAGCGGGGCTGAAACTGCGCCTTGGAAAAGGGGGTAGGCAAAGCCGTAGCGCGGTTAAAGCTAATCCGATTGGACATCCAAAGGAGGAGATCACAGGTCTCTTCTTTTTTTGCGTTATTTTCGCCGCATTTTCGCGTGCTTTCTTTGCTTTAATTTCGTCGCATTTTCGCCTTGTTTCGTCTTATTTTCGCCTTGTTTTCGCGCTCTTTAACCATTGCTTTTTTGTGTTATAATAATAGCCGAAAACGGCGCCATTCACTTTAGCCAGTAGCACAACGCAAGGAAACGCCGTTCGCATTTCCAAAAATTCTTATAAAGATCAGCTTGCCCAAGTGGCAGCAAGGAGTGAAAAGCGCAAATGGGTCTTTTCAATTTTGACTCCGATTTCAACAGGCGAGGGCATAACAGCATCAAGTGGGACATTAACCCTGAAGACGTAATACCAATGTTCATAGCGGACATGGACTTTCCGTCTCCGCCAAGCATAGTCGAGGCTCTCCAAGAGAGGCTGAAGTTTCCGGCGTTCCCCTATGAGCGGAGCATGGCTCTTCTGCTGAACTCAGGAGTTTCTTGGCTTAAGCGGATCTATGGGCTGGACGTGCCGCTGGACTGGGTGATACCAGTCGCTGGGATAGTCCCAGCGCTTCACGCCTTCATTAAGCTCAGCAACAAGCCCGCCATAACAAGCGTCCCCAACTACACAAAGCTGCATGCGACGCCTGAGCGGTTTGACGGGACAATGCTGGATTCAGCCATGATCGCTTCCAAAGGTGAAGACGGGCTCTTGGGGTACGCTGTGGATCTGGAGGACTTAGAGGAAAAATCAAGGGAAGCTGAGCTCTTTTACTTCACTAACCCCCACAACCCGCTGGGAAAGGTGTATGATCGCTCAGAGCTTGAGGAAATCGCTAGAATCGCTGACAAGAACGGGCTTGTTGTGCTCTCTGACGAGATCCACTGCGAGATAGTCTATGAAAAGAAGCATATCCCGTACTTTGAGATAGCTGGTGACAACTCCATCTCGCTCTACTCGGCAGGGAAGATTTGCAATATGCCAGGATTGCCCCACGCTTTCGCGGTCATCCCCAACGCAAGCTTAAGGGACAAGGTCAGGCGCATCACTGGAAGCATGGGCCATCCAGGAACGCTGGACTACGTAGGAGCGGCGGCCGCTTTCTCAGAAAAGACTGACGGATGGAAAAGGGAAGTTGTCGAGTACATGGCAGGAAATCGGGACTTTCTCCAGGCAGAGCTCAAAAAGAGGCTTCCCAAAGTCGAGCTGGCCAGGGTTGAGGGCACATACCTGCAGTGGATAGGCTTTGGTGCCTACATAACAGGCGACGCGAAAGACAAGATAAGGGCCACAGCGAAAGTGGAACTGACAGGATCCACCCGCTTTGGAGGAGACGGATCATATGTAAGGCTTAACTTCGCATGCCCAAGGTTCAGGCTTGCTGATGCGATTGACAGGATCGCAGGAGCGCTGGAAACTGGACTCTAAGTGCATATCCCAAAATTCCGAAATGGCACCGGAAAAATCCTGGCGAATGCTTCAACGCCGGATTTTTCCGGTGCCTCGGATATAATTTTGGGATATGCTCTTAAACTAAAAACATATAAAAAAGCTCGCAGAGCTACAGGAGGATTGCAATGGCAAAGATTTTGACAGTTTACTACTCACACACAGGAGCGACCAAAGAAGTCGCAGAGAAGATCAACGCAAAGCTAGGCGGAGACATTTATGAGATCCTGCCCGTAGAAGACTACCCTGCTGACATCGGAGAGGTAATCAAGCGCGGCCAGGCAGAGATTGAAAGCGGCGCCGCAATCGCTTTGAAAGGCGAATTGCCTAAAGCTGACGGCTACGACCTGATAGCAGTTGGAACGCCCAACTGGTGCAGCACAGTTTCCCCGCCAGTAACCACATACCTGAAGTCGCAAAACCTGGCTGGCAAGAAGCTGGCTGTCTTTGTTACCCATGGAAGAGGCGCGCTGGGCCACATCCCTGAAGACTTGCAAAAGCTCTTCCCGGAAGCGAAGCTGGCTGAGGTTTACGACGGAAACGTTGCGGAAAAATTGGATGAGTGGGTCAAGGGGCTGGAAGCCTAGGGTTTGCTTGAATTAAACAAGAACAGGCGCCTTTGGCGCCTGTTCTTGGGTGTTGATTTTTGGTGTTAGCCATGCATAACCAAAGCTGGAGCAACGGTCAGTTAGAGCATATCCCAAAATTCAAAAAAAGGGTGCAGGAAAAGTCATGCGATGCTTTAACGCGTTACTTTTCCAAGCCTTATAAAAAATTTTGGGATATGCTCTTATCGCAAAAGGCGATACATTTGAGTGATGTAAGAACAAACATACAGATCCCCTAAAACACCGCTCTCAAGAGAGCCAGCAGCCCTGAAGACAAGAGGCTTACAACCGCCCCAATTCCGACACCCTTGCAAAATCCCCAGAAATGAAACAAAAGATCGCGATACTCTTTGTCCATGTCTTCAGTGCCTGGGATTCGAAACTTTGGGCTTCGGCAAAACCAAAACCAGTCCAAGACTACCAAGTCCCATAAATTTACTGCCAGAAACAAGCCGAATACATGAAGAAATGACGCTGGAAAAGTCCGCGCACCGGAAATCCAGCTAAACCCAGCTAAAACAAGGGCGAACACTGGGACGGCGACAAGCTTTTTTCCTATGTGAGACCGCTCTTCTTGCTTGATTGAGCCTTTGTATTGCGGGAGGCTTTCAACTCGCCTCCTGATAGCGGGAGGGTAAGACATTATCCCTTTTATGGGATCCTTCATGCCCTTTGCGATGATAAGAGTAAACAGGGCGCAGAGAATGGCGGCTTGCAAGAGAAAAATCATAAGGGCTCCTCTCTTTGGGTGAAAGTATATTTGGACCTATCTTTATTCTAATCTTTGTGATCGCCTTCGTCCATTTGATAATTTCTCAAAACCAGGGCTTCTGCGAAGCCTGGAGACGTTCATTGACAATAAAGTGGCGGCAGTATAGAATGTTTTGGCGCGAGTGCTCCCATACATGCGCAAACGCTAATAAAAAACCTTGCCCGTCTGGGCAAGCGCGGCCTTTTGGAATACTAGACATGGAGTGATAGCATGGCATACAGGGAAAGCTTGGGGTTTATCAGAACCCCGTCTCCCTTTGAGGAGCTCAAGAACATCAGAACCCTTACAGGCGCGAGCCAGCGGCTGTTCATCAAGAGAGATGACCTCACTGACGTTGGGCTGGGCGGAAACAAGAACCGAAAGCTGGAGTACGTGATGAAAGACGCCTTGAACAACGGGGCTGACACCATCATCACTTCTGGAGGAAAGCAGTCGAACCATTGCCGCCAGACGCTGGCGTACGCGGCGAAGCTGGGCCTTGAGTGCCATCTCTTTCTTGATGGCGAGGATGACACGCCGCACCAAGGGAACCTTTTCGTGTTTGACATTTTCGGAGCGAAGCTGCACTTTGCGAAAGATCCGAAAGATCTGGAGGACGGAATAGAAAAGCTTGCCACAGAGCTTGCGGCAAAGGGAAAAAAGCCATACATCATTAGTTTCGCTGGCTCTTCTCCGCTGGGTGCGCTTGGCTATGTGGACTCGGCGAAAGAAATCTCTGAACAGGCAAAGCTTGCTGGGGCGGATGTAACAGACATCTTTCTTGCCACAGGAACTGGAGGAACCCAGGCTGGCACATTGGTTGGAGCGAAGCTCTACCTTCCTGAAGCCAGGGTTCACGGAGTGGCGGTGAGCAGAAAGCGGGAAGAGCAAGCCCCAAGGATATCAGCGCTGGCCAACGAAACCGCCGCTTTTATCGGAGAAAGCTTCTCCTTCAAGACAGAGGAGATAATTATACATGACGAGTACTACGGAGAAGCTTATGCCGTGCCGACACAAGCGGGAAATGACGCGGTGAGGCTTCTTGGAAGAGCGGAAGGCATACTGCTTGATCCAGTTTATACAGGAAAGGCGTTTAGCGCCCTGCTTGACCTGCTGCAAAAAGGGAAGCTCCTTCGCAGCGGGGATATCGTGTTTATCCATACAGGCGGAGCGCCTGCGATATTTGACTTCACGGAGTCGTTTTTATAGAAGCGCTAAAAAGCCCCAAGGCGGCAGCCTTGGGGCTTTTGGGGTTTGGTTTTGGGGTTTGGTTTTTGTTTTTTTATCTTATTTTTATATTTTATATTTTTTAATATTTTTTATTTTTTTATTTATTTAATTATTTATAAATCTTTTAAATTATAAAAAATTATTATGATTCCAATAAAAGAACACCATCGTTCATCAAGTAGCGCTTGTGGCACCCGTTCGGTTTCTGGGATTCATGGGTAACCACCAGGACGGCGGCGCCTGACAGGGCTATCTCGTTGAAAAGCTCGAAGATGTTCAAAGAGTTTGCGGGATCCAGATCGCTTGTGGGCTCGTCTGCGACAACTAGCTTTGGCTCGTTTATAAGCCCGCGAGCGATAGCCGCGCGGCGGATTTCCCCGCCTGAAAGGCGGGCGGGGTATTGGTTTGCCAGGCGGGCTATGCCCAGCCTGTCGAGCAAAGCCTTGGCTCGCTCGCGCGAGTTTTTGCGCTTTGCCAGAAGCCCTGGAAGGGCCACATTGTCTATGATGGTGAAGTTTGAAAGCAGGCATTGGCCTTGGGGGATGAAGCCTATCTTCTCGTTTCTAAGGGCTGAGAGCTTCTTGTCGCCAAGGGTGCCGATGTCTGTTCCGTCAAATGACGCCTGGCCTGAATCCAGGTTTAGGAGCCCGGCTATGATGGCTAGGAGAGTGCTTTTGCCGCTTCCGGACTGGCCATTGATAACGGCGTACTCGCCTGGGTTAAGGGAAAGGGAAGCGTTGTCCACGGCTTTGAACTCTTCGGTTCCTCGCTTGTAGAGCTTGGTGGCTTGGTTCACTTCCAGGAGCATCACGCGCCCTCCTTTATTATGGCAGCTGTTGAAACCTTGCCAATCCTGGCGGCGGAAAAGAGGGCTGCAAGAGGCCCTGTGACTAGGGAGACAAGAAAGCCGCCAGCCAGGATGAGAGCAATGTCTTGGACGTTGGGCCTTAGGTACGGAAGGTTCATGGAAACGCTGATCAAGGGTTCAGCCATGAAGTACAGGACGCTTGAAAGAGCGAGACCCAAGAAGGCGCCAGGGGCGCTCAAAAGAGCTGACTCTGTTAGCATCATCGCCGCGAGCTTGGACTTTGTCACCCCCAGGGCTCTATATATTCCGAACTCCCGCCGTCTCTCGTTGAGGGACATGGCGAATATCAGAGCCAGGACTGTTGAGGCCAGTATCCAGAGGAAAACTGCCAAGACGGAGACGATGCCAAGGAGCGTATCCAGGTTGGAGGAAAGGTCTGCAAGCATGGTTTGGGTCTCTATGACTGCGACTCTATGCTGGCTATAGGCAATGCGGAGGTTTTTTGAGTAGTCGCGCAGGTTTGTTCCTGGATTGGCGTTTATCGCTATGCAGGAAGCGGCGCCGTCACCTTCAGGGGCGTCTTTGCCCCCTAGCTGGATGTACTCGCCCAAGGCAACCTGGGCCATGTCCATGTTTACGAAAGCTGAGGTGTCAAAACCCATGCCTGTTTCTGCGAGCTTTCCTGCCACTGTGTACTGTCTTGCGAAAAAAGTCAGCTTGTCTCCGACATCCCCGTTTATCTTGCTTCCGACTATGACTTCATCCGCTCCGGGCCCGCCAGGAACCTCATTGTTCAGCCAGGGGGAGAGCAGGAAGTCAGTTTCTGGATCATAGCCTATCATCTGGACTTGCGCCGAGCAATGGGGCGAGTCAAAAGAGGCTATGAAAAGCTGGGGGGTGATCTCTGAAACGTCAGGAAGCGCCAGCAAAAGCTGGACTGTCTTGGGCTCAAAGTAGAAGGAGCTGGGCTCGCCGCGAAGAAGCGCTCCTTGGGCGCTTTGCTCATACCCGGAGGGGACAAGCAAAAGATCCGCGCCAAGCCTTGCGTCAATGCTTGAGATCCCGTTTCTGAGGCAGGCGGAGAAGAGGGATCCGCAGACTAAAACAAAAGAAAGAATGAAAACAATGCCCGCAAGGGTTCCAGACCTGAAAGCCCTGCAGGTGATGTTGCTCACGGATATGGAAAGCAGAGAGAATCGTTTCACAGTGACTCCTTTTCTATTTGACCATGGCGTTTGCGTTGTCGCGCCAGCGGAACGAGTTCTTTTCCACCCTGGTCAAGACAGAGTTCAGGGTTATGCCTATGATGGACATTATGAATATGTAGGCGTACATCTCAGCGAATTTGTAGTTTGCCTGGTAAAACGTGAGCTGGTACCCAAGTCCCTTGTTAGCGCCTATCATCTCAGCCGCTATGACTATGAGAACCGAAGCTGTGGCTGAAAGCCTGAGGCCGGTCAGTATGGACGGCAGAGAAGCGGGAAGTATGACTGTCAAAAAGAGCCTGGGAGAGCTTGTTCCCATGGATCTTGAAGCCCTGATCAAAGAAGGGTCAACGTTCTGGACGCCTGAGATGGAGTTCAAGAGCAAACCCCAAAAAGATCCCCAGAATATGATAACTACCTTTGAAAGCTCTGTTATGCCAAAGAGCATAATGAAAACCGGAAGCAAGGCAAGAGTCGGGGTATTCCTGAACACTTGCAGAAGCGGGCTAAGAAAGCTCTCAAGCCGCCTGAACCAGCCTATAGCCAGCCCGACGGGTATGGCGAAAACCAGCCCTGCGAGAAACCCAAGAAGCGCCCTCTGAAGGCTGATAAACAGGTGCTTCCACAAAGCGCCTCCAACGATTATCTTCCACAATGTGGCGAAGATCTTTGAGACAGGGGGAAAGAATAGCGGATTTATCAAGACCTCAAGCCTGGACAATATCTCCCAAAGGGCAAAAAAGCAGATGATGGCTAGCCAGCCATACAGGGTTTTTAAAACGCGTTTAGTAGCAGCCTTGATGAATGCTTTCATTGTTACGCTCCTTTTGCTCGAGTGAAATTTAGTTTCGCTCGGAGCACTAATCAAGAGAGGGCGTTTCGCGGTTTCCCGCGAAACGCCTATGCAATAGAGCGAAGCTAGCGATTATGATACGTGGAACACCCTGTTGGCCACTCCGTCCCAGTGAAGTTCCTTGTCAGACGCGGGAGCGTCCTTTGGAACGAACTTGTTTGTGAAGATTTCTTCCTTTGTTATCACGCCTTCTTCAAGGATTCCGGTTTGCACTGCTAGGTCGAACCAAATGTCCAGGTATGAGGGATCAACGTTCTTGTTGGTGTCCTGGTAGATGGCCAAGACGTCGCCCTTGTTGAGTCCTAGGACTGCGGCAACCAGATCTCCGGCTTCCTCGAAGTGGTCGTTTGTCCAGAGCCTTGAGCGGTACATTGCGTCTACAAAGCCTTGAGCTACCTCAGGATGCTCCTCTATTATGCGATCAGCCAAGACACGGGCGCCAAGGCCGCCTGCGCCGCTGTTGAAAATGTCATACGTGTTGCCTATAGCCCTGACTTCCCCGGTCTTCAGGGTTATCTCAGCATACGGGGTATGGGATGTTGTCACGTCGATATCCCCTTGGAGAAGGGCTTGCTCCATTGTTCCGCCGCCAGTCGAGAAAGTGATGAACTCTACATCGTCTTTCGGGTATCCGTTTTGCAGGGCCACGTACTCTACATATCCGCTTGTGCAGGAGCCGATGCCGCCGATTCCAACTTTCACTCCGCCATGGAGATCTGCCAGCGTCTGAAGCTTGCTGTCATTCTGAACGAGATAGGTTACGTGCGGGCTTTCCGGCGTGTCAAGCATGCCAGGAGCGATCATGGTAACTTTGAGGCCAGCCGCGCGGGCCTGGGCTACATTTGATGGATGGCCTGAATAAGAGGCGTCGATTATGCCTTGCTCAATTGCCTGGTAGTTAGTGATTCCTTGAGAAAGCTCGCCTATGAACTCGATATTGATCCCTGCGTCCTCAAAGAAGCCAAGCTCCCAAGCGGTTACGAATTCAAGGTAGTCATATGGCGGATCCACAACCCTGAGAGTGAAAAGCTCTTTCGCGGCTTCGGGTTCCGCTGCCGGGGCTTGAGCTGCCGGGGCTTGGGACGCGGCTGTTGCTGCCGCTGGCTCTTTGCTGGCGCATCCTGAAATGGAGAACAATAGAAGCGCTATAAGCAGTCCTGATATTGGGCGAAGAAGTCTTGCTTTCATTTTTAGTTTCCTCCTCAAATTTTTGCCTTAGGGCGTTTGCTGAAATTTCGAATTACGGGCATGCCCTTAAGGCTGTTGATGGTTAGAAAATGGGCCAAGCCACGACTTTCGGTAAAACGGTAAATCCTTATGAAAGAGCTCTTTACGCTCTTTGCGAAAGCTTGCGAAAAAGGCAAATCATTCGATTTCAAAAACGTTTGCGTTTCTGGCTTTGCTTGTCTTGTCTTTTTGCTTTGCTTGCTTTGTCTTTCTTGCTTTTTTTAGGACAGATCCGCCTCCCTCCGCATTGCATGAGAGCGAAGCTTCGCCCTCCCGTCTCTGGATCTGCGCAAGCGCCTATATCTGCGTTCCTGGCGCTATTTCATCTGCCAATGCCGCGCCAGTGGTGGCGCGCTTGATTGGTTCCTCATCAGCGCTGTTTTGCAAAAGTTCCCAGATTCCATGGGTGATCCACTTGAAGTCTGAGGACACCCTCATTTCTGCCGCCGATCTGGGGCGAGGCAGCTTAATGTCCACGACTTTTTTTATCTTTCCTGGCCTGGGGGTCATGACTACTACCCGATCAGCCAGCAAAACAGCCTCTTCAATGCTGTGGGTGACGAATATGATGGTTTTCTTGGTCTTTTCCCAAATGCTCAGAAGCTCGTCTTGAAGCGTCTCTCTTGTTTGGGCGTCTACAGCCGCAAACGGTTCATCCATCAGCAGCACTTGCGGATCATAAGCAAGGGATCTGGCAATAGCAACGCGCTGCCTCATGCCTCCTGAAAGCTCGTTTGGAAACCTGTCTTCAAAGCCTGTCAACCCAACCAGCTCAATGAACTCTTTGCATATGGCAGGCCTGTTCTTCCGGGGCACGTGCTTTACCTCAAGGCCGTAGGCGACGTTGCGGATAACCGTCCGCCATGGGAAGAGGGCGTAGCCTTGCATTATGAAGCCGCGATCCAAGGCGGGCCCTTTCACGATCTGCCCGTCAATGTGGATAGTGCCTGACTTTGGCTTGCTAAGCCCGGATACGATGTCAAGGAACGTGGACTTGCCGCAGCCTGATGGCCCAACGATTGCGACGAACTCTCCGTCTTCGATTGAAAGCGAGAAATCGTCAAGCGCCACGAAGTTTTCCAGCTTTTTGGTTACGGGATTTCTGATGTTGTAAATCTGCCGGAGATTTGAAAGCTCTATCTTTGCCATGCCTGTTCCTCCATCTTGTTGGCTTGCTAACTATAAGTTTAGAATGATTATCATTTTGGGTTGGGCTTTCTTTGCCATAATACGCCTTGGAAGACAGCCCTAATCTTTGCCATGGAATTCTGCCAGCGCTCGGCTCAGGGCAAAAAAAACCCGGAGCCCCTGTATAGTCTACAGAAACTCCGGATGTCCGGTCATTTTTGGCTGTGAATTGCTATGGGAGGTAATCCTTTCGAGAGGTAATCCTTTCAAATAAAAGGTAATCCCTTCGAGAGGTCTGGCTCTCGTAAGTTAGAGCAAGCGTTTGCGTTGTAACTTTTAAATTTACAAAGCATATAAATCATGTATGTATTGACTGAATTAAATATACTGCCAAACAGATCAAATGTCAAGACAGAATGTTGCAAGAAATTTGAGCGGATAGGTTTCACTTGTTTGCGCGATTTTTCGCCGGAAGCTCTCTTCTGCCAATGTGCATCTGGCAATGTGAATAAAAGCTGGTGGATTCTTGGCGCGGTTTTTAACGAGGGCTCGTTTGCGGTATTCCATTTGGTCGAGACTGCCCTGGGAGCAGTGGCTAAAGACGGAGGCGAAAATCTTGAAAAAGGCGCTGGGGAGATCTCTTGAACTTCAAGCGATGGGCTTTAGCGCCTAGGGTAGGGAAAACGGCTGATTCAAGCGCTTTTTTATCAAAGCGAGGTTTGCTTTTGGATTTGGATGGCGCGTTTGGCTTGCATTGGGTAGGGCGAGTCCGGCTTGGATCTGGGAGGGCGTGTCTTAGCGCTCGTATACACTCCGTTTAAACTCAGTTTAACCTCCGTTTAAAAATCCTGGATATCATGGTATCTGTTGCGCGGGTTGGGCCGCTTTGCGGGAGCTAAAATTTTGGTTTTCTAAATCAAAAGACGGCAGGGATGCATTCACGAGCGCGGCTCGCGCATCCGGGTTATGCACCAGCCAATGTTTTCAAACATGTTTTGGGCTAGTTAGAGAAGACTATACTATAGTTGCAAAGAGACCTGGGCTGGCTAAGAAAATCACGCTATGGCAAAATGCGATTGGGGCCTTAGAGAGGC
This sequence comes from Clostridiales bacterium, assembly GCA_031270945.1. Taxonomy (GTDB): domain Bacteria; phylum Bacillota; class Clostridia; order Lachnospirales; family WQUN01; genus JAISWZ01. Next base: position 15,159 of record JAISWZ010000460.1, read on the forward strand.
CGGGGGCGCATGGCTTGTCTCGTTTTATATGTCTCACGCGACCCGGACAAATTTGGGCCTGGTTGGGATCTGTGTATTGTGCCAAACGCATACAAGCGACGCGCTGATTTTTGGCGAAACGAAAAAAGTGACTGAAAGGAAGAATAAGCGGCCTTATTTTCATGAGCAGGAAGCATAATCGGGAATTTAATGATAAGAAAAGGTTGGAAGAATCTTAGAGGGGCTAATTGAATTCTAATATAAACCCCATTGACACTAGATAGCGAATAGTGTACATTGTTAACAGTATTAGATGTTGACTGATGGGCGCTGACGCGCCTAACGGGGCGAGAGCAAGGCCGGCTGGAAAGGAGCCAACAAATGGACGTCATTGATGAAGCGGTTGAAGCCTTAAGCGCTCTCATGACACGCGGTAAACTGCTAGACGAGTTCAGCCGCTCGGGAAAGGGTGAGATGTTTCTGCTCAAGTACCTTTTTGAGAAAGGCGGCGTGGCTATGCCCTCGGAGATGAGGGACGCGCTTAGAAGCAGCAGCGCGCGCATTTCGGCGGCGCTGGGAAGCCTTGAGAAAAAGGGATTTATTAAGAGAGAGATAGACTTGGCAAACAGAAGAAACATTATAGTCACTCTTACTGAGAAGGGCAGGGAGAAGACTCTCTGCATAATGAGAGAAATGAAGGCCCATTTGAGAGGGGTGCTTCTGGAACTGGGAGAGGAGGACGCAGTGGAAATGGTTCGCTTGTCCAAGCGCTTTCTTGATATAGCGCAGAGGCATGGCGGGCCGCCTTTTTGCGATAAAGATTAAGTCGAGAGGGAACAAGGCGATAAAGAATAAGTCGAGAAAGACTAAGGCGATAAAGACTAAGGCAAGCGCAACAACAAATAAAAAGCAATAAAAACACAAGGCTTTGCCTTGAACAACAGGAGGGCAGTTTCATGTTAAAGGTTTTGAAGCACCTAACGCCAATGGAATGGCTTTTGGCTCTTTTGAGCCTGGCGTTTATTGTAGCCCAAGTGTGGCTGGATCTGGAGCTGCCGGAATACATGTCGGAAATTACTGTGCTGGTTCAGACTCCAGACAGCGCCATGAGCGACATCTGGCTGGCAGGAGGAAAAATGTTGCTTTGCACTCTTGGAAGCCTGGTCGCAACTGTGGTTGTGGGGTTTATCGCAGCCAGGATCGCGGCGGGGTTTTCGAAGAGGCTAAGGAGCCTTTTGTTCAACAAGGTTGAGTCATTTTCTATGGAAGAGATCAACCGCTTCTCGACAGACAGCCTTATCACCCGCTCGACCAACGACATAACCCAGGTTCAGATGCTTATAACCATGGGGCTTATGCTGGTTCTGAAAGCGCCAATCACTGCGGGATGGGCGATAACAAAGATTTCTGGCAAAAGCTTTGAGTGGACCATGACAACAGTGGGCGCGGTGGCAATACTGTGCGTGGTTGTCTCGTTTTTGATCTTTTTCGTGCTTCCCAAGTTTCGGATGATGCAAACCCTGACCGACAACATGAACCGGGTTACAAGAGAGAGCATCACAGGTCTCAGGGTCGCCAGGGCGTACAATGCCGAGGCGTACGAAGAGGGCAAGTTTGAGGTTGCAAACGAGGAGCTGACAAGCACGCATTTGTTCACAAGCCGGGCGATGTCAATAATGATGCCTATCATGAGCATCATAATGAGCGGGCTTTCCCTGGCGATCTACTGGATTGGCGCATACCTTATTAATTCCGCAGGAATGATGGATAGGCTGGGGCTTTTCTCTGACATGGTCGTATTCTCAAGCTATGCCATGCAAGTGATAATGTCCTTTATGATGCTTGTGATGATTTTCGTCATGTTCCCTCGCGCCAGCGTTTCCGCCAAAAGAATCAACGAGGTGCTTGACACCGAGTCCACGATCAAAGACGGAACCAAGACCGAAGGCGCTCCTGGAATCCATGGAGAGGTTGTTTTCAAGAACGTGGGATTCAAGTATCCTGACGCCGCTGAGCCAGTGCTGGAGGGAATAAGCTTTAGCGCCAAGCGGGGCGAGACGATAGCTTTCATTGGATCGACAGGATCCGGCAAATCCACCCTGATAAACCTGGTGCCAAGGTTCTTTGACGCCACGGAGGGCGAGATTCTTATTGACGGATTGAACATAAAAGAGTACACCCAAGAGGCGCTAAACAACAAGATCGGGTATGTGCCGCAGAAGGCTGTCCTGTTTAGGGGATCTGTCTCGTCCAACGTAGGCTACGGAGACAACGGAGGAAACGGGTATTCTGAAGAGGATGTCAAAAAAGCGGTAGCCATAGCCCAAGGAACAGATTTCGTAGAGAAGATGGAGGGCGGATACCAGGCTGACATATCCCAAGGAGGAACAAACGTCTCTGGAGGCCAGAAGCAAAGGATAGCCATAGCTCGCGCGGTATGCAGAAAGCCTGAGATCTACATCTTTGACGACTCGTTCTCGGCTTTGGACTACAAGACTGACCGGGTGCTCAGATCCATTTTGAAGAAGGAAACAGCGGGAGTCACAAGCATGATAGTGGCTCAGAGAATTGGGACGATAATGGACGCTGATCAGATCGTGGTATTGGATGAGGGCAAGATAGCGGGAATAGGCACTCACAAAGAATTGCTCAAAACCTGCGAGGTTTACAAGCAGATAGCGAGAAGCCAATTGAGCGAGGAGGAGCTGGCGTCATGAGCGAGAGACCAAGACCAAGGCAAAGGTTCCGTGGTGGGCCAATGGGCGGAGGCCCGGGAGGCGGGCCGGTAGAGAAGGCCAAGGACTTCAAGGGAACCTGGATAAAGCTGATTGCCTACTGCAAAAACTACCTGCCAGCTGTCATAGTTGCGCTGGTTCTTGCCGGAATCGGCACAGTGCTTCAGATACTGGGGCCTGACAAGCTGAAGGAAATGACAAACGAGATAATGCTGGGGTTGCCGTCAATAGTTGGCGGGCTCCCGGTCGCAGGAAGCATAAACATGGATGCCGTAAAAGCCATCGCGTTCACGCTGATTTGGTTTTACGGGATTTCAGCGGTTCTCAGCTTTGTGCAAAGCTTCATGATGGCAACTATCACCCAAAAGGTGAGCAAGAACCTTCGCACAGGCATTTCAAAGAAGATCAGCAAGCTTCCCCTCAAGTACTTTGACAAGGTAAGCTATGGAGACGTGCTCAGCCGCGTCACCAATGACGTGGACACAATTGGCGTCACCATGAACCAGAGCATAGGAAGCATTGTCACTGCTGTAACCATGCTCGTTGGATCAGGATACATGATGTTCTATAACAATGCTTTTATGGCCCTTACCGCCATAGGAGCAAGCCTTCTGGGCTTCGTGTTCATGGCCCTTATAATGACCAGATCGCAAAAGTACTTTGTTCGCCAGCAGAAAGACTTGGGCGACGCAAATGGCCTTGTTGAAGAAGTCTACTCGGGCCATAACGTGGTGAAAGCCTATAATGGCGGAAAAGAAGCCAAAAGGGTTTTTGAGGCCGTCAACAATGACCTGTACGACAGCGGCTGGAAAAGCCAGTTCATATCCGGCCTGATGATGCCTATAATGATGTTTATCGGAAACTTAGGCTACGTGGCGGTTTGCGTAGTTGGCGCCGCTTTGGTCAAAAACGGGGACACCACGTTTGGCGTCATAGTCGCTTTCATGATCTACATCAGGCTGTTCACCCAGCCATTGCAGCAGATAGCGCAAGCGTTCCAGAACCTCCAAAGGACAGCTGCCGCCGGAGAAAGAGTCTTCGACTTCTTTGACGAAGAAGAGCTTTCGGATGAGACCGGCAAGCAGAAGCTTCTTGAAAACGTAAAAGGCGGAGTCGAGTTCAAGCACGTGAAGTTTGGCTACGTTCCGGAAAAGTCCATTATCCACGACTTCTCAGCCACTATAAAGCCAGGCCAGAAAGTCGCCATAGTAGGCCCAACTGGAGCGGGCAAGACCACAATGGTTAACCTTTTGATGCGGTTCTATGAATTGGACGGCGGAGAGATACTCATTGACGGAATCCCTGAAACCAGCGTCCCGCGCGAGAACGTTCACGAGCAGTTCGGCATGGTTCTGCAAGACGCCTGGCTGTTTGAGGGAACCATCAAAGAGAACATAGCCTACTGCAAAGCTGGAGTGACAGACGCAGAAGTCACCGCCGCATGCAAGGCTGTTGGGCTTCACCACTTCATAAAGACCTTGCCCCATGGCTATGACACCATATTGAATGACAAGGCAAACCTGTCCCAAGGGCAAAGGCAGCTAGTCACAATAGCCAGGGCCATGGTCCAGAACGCGCCTATGCTCATTCTTGATGAGGCGACAAGCAACGTCGACACCAGAACCGAGCTCCTTATCCAGGAAGCCATGGATAAGCTGACTCATGGCAGAACATCCTTTGTCATAGCCCACAGGCTCTCAACTATCAAGAACGCTGACCTGATCCTGGTCATGAGGGACGGGGACATTGTTGAAAGCGGATCACACAAGGATCTGCTGGCTAAAGGCGGATTCTACGCTGAGCTTTACAATAGCCAGTTTGAGCCGGCCGCTTAGGAAAAGGCAGAAAACAAAGAGCTTCTTGGAAGTTTTTGAAGGATGCTGGAGTGATCTTGGAAATTTGTTAAAAAATAAAAAGCGGGCGCTATGCCCGCTTTTTTATTTGAAAAAAAACTGTTGCAATCCAGGCGCTTATGTGTTATAATTTTTAAAGATTTCGCATTTGGTTCAAGCACTGTCGAGTGGACAAGCGAAGATCTGGGAAGAGTGGACTTGTCTCGGGTTTTAGCCGGTCTTGACATGCGTTTACAGGAGTGAAATTGGTATTTGGATTATCCGAAAGGGTTTTGAAACTCTGAAAGACTTCTTTTTTTCAGCGGTAGACGAACAGCTGCTGTCATAGAGGGCTGCGCCGGATAGATACGGGAGCAGAGGGGCAGGAAACTGGGTTATGTCAAATGATATTGGGCTTAAATTCATGTTGGTTGCTCCTTGGGTTGCAGGGCGGAAATGCCCGATATGGATGTTTGTCAAGACAGTTTGCGTGAGTCGTTTGCTGTGATAAATAATTACTTCAAACAGCATGCAAAGAGAAGGCGGTTTGGGACGCTCTAGTCAGCTCTAATCGCATATCCCAACAAAAGGAATCATACTCAAAAACCCCTGGCATTGTCAAGCGTTGCCCGCAACTTTTGCCCGCAAATCCAGTGCTTCTGATGCCTTGATTCTTTTTGCCTTTTCGATTATAATTGAAAGCAACTGACTGTTGGAGTTGGTGGCCGGGGAGCGTCCCCGCGCAAAGCTCATGCAGGAGGATGCCAGTGGAAAACCAGCGCGTACGCCTGTCCAAGACAGGCGATAATAGCGAGGAAGTTTTCCCATCATGATATTTCGGGAGAAGATGGATCTTTTAGGTATTCTTTTAAACCGGAGTGGTTTGATGATCCATTTGTAAAGGAAATGGTTAAAGATGTAGATAAAAGCGTGTTGGTAAATCATTTGCTGACTTATAATTTCAGAGGAGAATCAATGCCCACTGAGGGTATTTCTGGGGGAGTAAAGACGCTTATAGCCATGTATAAGCGCCCTAATTACCTTTATAGAGGTAATGCTATGGGTGGCAATTGCGCAAAGTGGGTTGTGGAGATTGGAAAAAGAGTAGATTGCTATATGACTCTGACATATTGCATGCCACTTGGAGGAATAGCAAGTGAGAAGTCTTTCGACTGCGTAGTATTGAATGCCAATAGAATAGCGCACACCTTTAAGGAGTTTTATAGGGAAATCATTGAACTTTTACCTGATGATGGTGAATTTGATTGGTATGATGATTTGCCTGAACATTTAATTAAACCAGAGAGATATATTAATATTATACGTTAAGGGGGCGTTTATATAGGGCACGAGAATTTTGCTATTAAAAACAGTGAATTAGATAATATTTTTGAACTGAGGATTGATAGAAAGATTATAGTTTTTAAGGAGATAGTGCTACTGGAAAACAACTTCGATGGGTTTGTTGCTCGAAGGAGTTGGAATTGGGCATACAGTGGAATCTACGTTGAAGTGGGGAATATTAACAGGTAATACCCTAACTTGGGTTTTAGGCGGGGTTGACATGCGTTTACAGTGAAATTGGTATTTGGATCATCCGAAAGGGTTTTGAAACGCCGCGGGTTTTATTGGTCATTTGCCTGAATGATATCGCAACCACCATTAACGAATAATTGAAAGGTGGCGGTTGAGCCTTGTGTTAGAAGTGCAGTTCCAAGAGTATATCGTGATTTTCCAATCGGATCCAACTTTGCAATTTGCTTTTAGCATGAACACCCCAAGAACCCATAAAAGCCAAGCTATTCTCAAGAATATTGGCAAAGAAACAAATAAAGCTCTGAGAGGCTGCAGCCCTCAGAGCTTTATACATTTACGCGACATGCGTTTCTTTAGCAAACCCTTGAGATCAAGCCAAAGCGGCTTGCCTATTCAAACACCTCGCAAGCGGCCACTACTCGCAGCATTTCTTCATCCACATTGCCGCGCCCATACGCGTCAAAGAACCTCTGCCGGTACTTGTCTGTTTTTAAGTTAAAGAAAAGCGACCACGCTCCCCAAAACAGGTCGATGTGCCGATCTCCAACGCCAGCGGAGTCCAGATCTAAAAACCCGCTAAACTGCCAGCCATCGAGCATGATATTTGGAAGGCAGTAATCGCCGTGCAAGAGCGTATCGGTTTTGAGCGACAGGCCTTTTGAGTTTACGAGTTCAAAAGCTTCCTCTGGGGCAGCAAATCCCCAGTTGCCAGGGAACAGGGAGGCGTCATAATTCTGTTCCCAGTAATTCGTTTTAGCTCTGTCCAAATACCTCTCTGTTCGGTTTGGAACAGGGCAGCTGGAGAAGTCGCAGGAATGGAGAAAGGCAAGCCTCTCTGCGAGAGTGTCGCACAAGCGTTCAGGCTGATCGAGATACATTTGGGCATTGCAGTCAAAGCCTTTGATTCTCTCTGTCAAGAAATAGTCATGGCTTTCGTCAGAAAGAAACTCAAGAACCCTTGTTGACAATCCTTTGCTGTGAAAGTACTTCGTCATTTCGCATTCAAGAGCCAGACTGCCAAGCGGCGCCACTTTTAGGAAGAAGCCTTTCCCCTTGTCGATCAAAACGCTTTGAGCGGTAGGCGAACAGCTGCTGTCATAGAGGGCTGCGCCTGATAGATACGGGAGCAGAGGGGCAGGGAACTGGGTTATGTCAATTGATATTGGGCTTATATTCATTTTGGTTGCTCCTTGGATGCAGGGCGGAAGCGCCCGATATGGGTGTTTGTCAAGACAGTTTGCATGAGTCGTTTGCTGTGATAATTTGCGGCAAGCGAAAGCGGTTTGGGATGCTCTAGGCAACTCAAACCGCATATGCCAACAAAAGGAATCATACTCAAGAACCCTGGCATTGTCAAGCTCTGCCCGCAACTTCTGACCGCAAAACCAGTGCCTCTGATGCCTTGATTCTTTTTGCCTTTTCGATTATAATTGAAAGCAGCTGACTGTTGGAGTTGGTGGCCGGGGCGTGACCCCGCGCAAAGCTCATGCAGGAGGATGCCAGTGGAAAACCAGCGCGTACGCCTGTCCAAGACAGGCGATAATAGCGAGGAAGTTTTTTAAGGTATTTGCGGTTTCCTTAAATTCTTACAAAATGTAAAACTGTTATACAACGCGTAAATTAGGAGGTGATTTTGTATGTTGCATGTTTGGTTCGGAAGGTCTCATCATGATATTTCAGGAGAAGATGGATCTTTTAGGTATTCCTTTAAGCCGGAGTGGTTTGATGATCCATTTGTAAAGGAAATGGTTAAAGATGTAGATAAAAGTGAGTTGGTAAATCATTTGCTGACTTATAATTTCAGAGGAGAATCAATGCCCACTGAGGGTATTTCTGGGGGAGTAAAGACGCTTATAGCCATGTATAAGCGTCCTAATTACCTTTATAGAGGTAATGCTATGGGTGGCAATTGCGCAAAGTGGGTTGTGGAAATTGGAAAAAGAGTGGATTGCTATATGACTCTGACATATTGCATGCCACTTGGAGGAATAGTAAGTGAGAAGTCTTTCAATTGCGTAATAATGAATACCAATAGAATAGCGCACACCTTTAAGGAGTTTTATAGGGAAATTATTGAACTTTTACCTGATGGTGGTGAATTTGATTGGTATGATGATTTGCCAGAACATTTAATTAAACCAGAGAGATATATTAATATTATACGTTAAGGGGGCGTTTATAGGGGCTACGAGTATTTTGATATTAAAAACAGTGAGTTAGATAATATTTTTGAGCTGAGGATTGATAGAAAGATTATAGTTTTTAAGGAGATAGTGCTACTGGAAAACAACTTCGATGGGTTTGTTGCTCGAAGGAGTTGGAATTGGGCATACGGTAGAATCTGCGTAGAAGTGGGGAATATTTACAGATAATACCCTAACTTGGGTTTTAGGCGGGGTTGACATGCGTTTACAGTGAAATTGGTATTTGGATCATCCGAAAGGGTTTTGAAACTTTCTTACGGAAACTCTCGGCATCTCCTTTATTTAACGCGACATGTACTTCTTTAGCAATTCCTTGGGATCAAGCCAAAGTGGCTTGCCTATTCAAACACCTCGCAAGCGGCCACTACCCGCAGCATTTCTTCATCTACATTGCCGCGTCCATAAGCGTCAAAGAACCTCTGCCGGTACTTGTCTGTTTTCAGGTTGAAGAAAAGCGACCACGCTCCCCAAAACAGGTCGATGTGCCGATCTCCAACGCCAGCGGAGTCCAGATCTAAAAACCCGCTAAACTGCCAGTCATCGAGCATGATATTCGGAAGGCAGTAATCGCCGTGCAAGAGCGCATCGGTTTTGAGCGACAAGCCTTTTGTGGTCACGAGTTCAAAAGCTTCCTCTGGGGCAGAAAATCCCCAGTTGTCGGGGAACAGGGAGGCGTCATAATTCTGTTCCCAGTAATTCGCTTTAGCTCTGTCCAAGTACCTCTCTGTTCGGTTTGGAACAGGGCAGCTGGAGAAGTCGCAGGAATGGAGAAAGGCAAGCCTCTCTGCGAGAATGTCACACAAGCGTTCAGGCTGATCGAGATACATTCGGGCAGTGCAGTCAAAACCTTTGACTCTCTCTGTCAAGAAATAGTCATGGCTTTCGTCAGAAAGAAACTCAAGAACCCTTGTTGACAAGCCTTTGCTGTGAAAGTACATTGTCATCTCGCATTCAAGAGCCAGACTGCCAAGCGGCGCCACTTTTAGGAAGAAGCCTTTCCCCTTGTCGATCAAAACGCTTTGAGCGGTAGACGAACAGCTGCTGTCATAGAGAGTTGCGCCTGATAGATACGAGTGCAAAGGGGCAGGAAACTGGGTTATGTCAATTGATATTGGGCTTATATTCATTTTGGTGGCTCCTTGGGATGCAGGGCGGAAATGCCCGATATGGATGTTTGTCAAGACTGGTTGCATGAGTCGTTTACCGTGATAAATAATTACTTCAAACAGCTTGCAAAGCGAAAGCGGTTTGGGACGCTCTAGTCAGCTCAAATCGCATATCCCAACAAAAGGAATCATACTCAAAAATCCCTGGCATTGTCAAGCTCTGTCCGCAAATCCAGTGCTTCTGATGCCTTGATTCTTTTTGCCTTCTCGGTTATAATTGAAAGCAACTGACTGTTGGAGTTGGTGGCCGGGGAGCGACCCCGCGCAAAGCTCATGCAGGAGGATGCCAGTGGAAAACCAGCGCGTACGCCTGTCCAAGACATTAATGAAAGACGCTCTCGTAGTCATCATGAAAGACAAGCCATTCGAGAAGATCACAGTCTATGAAATATGCAAGACAGCCGGGATCAACAGATCTACGTTTTACAAGCATTACGGCAGCCAGAGCGACGTGCTGGCTGACATTGAAAACGACCTGTTTGCGGCGCTTGAAAGACACATGCTTTCAAGCGGATGCGATCTCGACAACCTCGTGAAAGTGACTCAATTCCTGTCTTCGGAAAGCGAGAAGTGGCGGAGCCTCATTAACGCCGTGCCTAGCGACGAGATCATAAGCAAGATTTTCACAGCGAAAATTGTTAGGACTCTTATGGCAAACCATGCATGGAAGCTCAGGAGCGCCAGGCAGGAGGAGTACGCGCTTTTGTTCTTTTGCACTGGCGGATACGGCATTTTGCGCAAATGGCTTAATGAGGGCACTGTGGATTCGCCTGAGGAAATAGCGTTGCTTATAATCGAGTTGATGGGGAAAGTGCTCAAGACTGATTGACGTGAAACCAAGATCTCTGCGCTTTGCAAGCGAAAAATCTGGAAGGTTTTTCGCTTGCGGACAGTGATGTACTGGAATAATCAGCAAGTAGAGAAAAGTTAGGGGGAGAGTTTCGAGGCGAACCGCATGGGCAGGTTAAACGTTTAACCCAAATGTTAAAAATTGTCTTAAAAAGTCCCGCGCGAAACTTAGGCGCTAGAAATCAGAAAAACTCATAAGATAATACAAGTCAACAATGGGCTATAGACATACGGCTTACAAGCGCTACACGCCAGGTATTTATTAAATACATTGTTAATCAAACAGAATATTGACCCCAGAAATGCGCTGACAGCGCGAGAAACCACGCATGCAATCGGTCGCTTAAGGCTTAAAATCCTGCTTGCTTGGACTTGAGCACGGCGGCTAAAATGCAAAAGAAAAGCCGATATTTTCTCGTATGTAAGATGGGGCGGCCAAAGCGCTTATCCAAATTTAGTTCGGGGCGAATTAAGCTTTTATGCAAGGCTTGATTCCGCCTTCTCTTAAATTTGCGATAGGCTCTTGAATCGCTGGGGCTTTGGGCACATCCCGTTTTGGGTGCGCCTTTTCGCCAAAGCGCCAGCGGATTCGCATGGAACAGCCAAGGATTGCGCATTGCCACGGAGGTGGACTATGAATTTGAGGTCATTTGGCAAGTTCGTTGCTTTAGCCATGGTTGCGGCTGTTGTTGCCGCATGCGGCAACGGGTCTGGGTCGGTGCCGACAGCCGTGCCGGCGCCATCGGTTTCGGAAAGCCCGGCTGTCCAGTCTCAAAAGGAGACTGGGAAAGCTCAGACTGCAGGAGAAGCTATCTCTAAGATGGTTGAGGCGGTATCAAGCGCCAATCCCGTCAAGTCATTTGAGCCGCTGTCAGTGAAGGCCCAAGCGAAGCCTTCGATAGAAGTGAAAGAGGATCTCTCAAACATCGCTAACATATCGAGCTTTCCTGACTTGACTGACTCTCAGAGACAGCTGATATGGAAAAACGGGTTTGTGGTCTCGCCCACTGTGCAGCAGCAGCTGTTTTATATCTACGAGGAGAACGACTATCTTTTGATTCCGAACTTCGTGACTACAGACGTTGTCTTGCAACTCTACCACACATTTTATGACTATAGCCTTAGGAACGCTGAGACTGAAAGCTTTTTGCCAGCCCTAGAAAAGCTGACAAACGGCATGGCCGACAAGCTCTTGAAATTTGAAGCAAGCGACAGCAAAGTAAGCGAGGCAAAAGACAAGGCGCTTGCCTATTTTGCAACGGCGCTTTGCTTGCTCGAAGGATATGGAAGCCCTGCGGAAGCGCCAAAGCTGGCGGCTATTCCTGACAGGGCGAAAGACTTGGCTTCAAAGGAGCTGGCTCTAGCCAAGGCGGCTTCCGGCTTGGAGAAGTCCCCGCTGACTGGGATCAACACATACTACAGCATGTTCAAGATCAGGGGGCATTACACGAGAAGCGAGGAATTCGAAAAGTACTTTGGAGCTATGATGTGGTACGGAGTGATGAGCTTTCCCATTTATGACATAGAGAAGGAAGTCGCTGATCTTGACGCGGCCAGGGTAACATTTCTGCTTTCGGCTCTTCTTGCTGAAGATTCCTTGGGCGATCCGCTGCTGGCCTCATGGGAGAACGTATACAGCCCGACCGCCTTCTTTGTTGGAGACTCGGACGATCTGACCCCGCTGGAAGCGCTTGATGTTATCACGCCGGCTTTCGGAGTGGAAAGCCTGTCCGGCGATGGCTGGACCCAATTTGTCAAGGCCCTCGCTGATGACGAAAAAGTGGCTGACGCCGCCTCCCGCTTGGCCAACGCAAGGGAAGCGAAGATCCAAAGCGGTTATGACGGCACCTCATACTTCAGGTTCATGGGGCAAAGGTATACCCCAGACTCTGAGGTCCTGCAAAAGCTTTCTGACGCGCTTCTAAGGCCTGTCCCATCCGGGCTGGATGTGGCGGCTGTTTTGGGAAGCTCGAACGCCAAAGGCTATATTGACCAATACCTGAAGCCTCAAGAAACTTGGGCTGCTTACCCCGAAGTCTTCGCGCAGGTGAAGAAAAGCTTTGACTCCATTTCAAGCGAGAAGTGGAGATCGAACATGTACCACGGCTGGCTGTGGTCTCTCAAGCCACTTTTGGAGACGCCAGAAGATATTGATAATTGGCCGCTTTTCGCCCAATCAAGCGCATGGGCTGACAAAAACCTGTCTACCGCCTTGGCTAGCTGGGCGGAACTCAAGCACGACACTGTCCTTTACGGCAAGCCTTCTGGAGCGGAGCGCGGAGGCGGAGAAGAGACCAACTTCCCGGGATATGTGGAGCCTAATATCGGAGTGTATGAGAGGCTCTTGTGGCTGACTGACTATTCCAGGGAAAACCTCGAAGCCAGAGGCCTTCTGAGCGAAAGCCTGAAATCCAAGTCGGAAAGCGTTTCCGATCTTTTAAAGCTTTTGCTTGAATGCTCCAAGAAGGAGCTCTCGGGCATCCCGCTGACCCTTGAAGAGATTGAAAAGATCCAGTACATCGGAGGAACCCTTGAATACCTGTCCTCAACAATAGCGACAGATGGCACGATAGAGAGATGGTTTGAGATAGAGTCTGAAGTCGAGAGAAACATGGCGGTGGCGGTAGATGTCCACTATACGCCAGCAGGAATACTCTCCGAGATGGTTGGAACAGCGGCTGAGATTTTGGCTGTAGTCGAGTATAACGGCATCCCGGTACTAACCAGAGGCGCTGTGTTCGACTATTATGAGGCTCTTGTTGACACTCCATACACTGACGAGGAATGGCAAGCGGCAGTTAACGAAAGCAGAGCGCCGGAACGCCCGGCCTGGACTAAATCCTTCTTCACCTATATAGGATCGGACATCCCGAAGCCCACCTACGAGGCAAGCGTCTATCTTCTTGAAGACAGCGATTCCAGGCTTTTGACTGAAGCTGACATCGAAGGCATGGCCGCCCAGTTCCTGCGCCACGCCAGAAACGAGATCTACGCCAGGCATGGCAGGAGATTTGAGGCGGAGGACTTGCAAAATTACTTTAATCAGCAGATATGGTACACTGCTTCTGTAGACGCCGACAAATTTGACGAAAGCAGGCTTTCAGGAATCGAAAAAGCCAATATAGGCTTCCTTGCTGAAGCGGAGAAAAAGATTGAATAAGAGCATATCCCAAAATTAATTCCATGGCTTGAAAAATTCCGGCGTTGAAGCATTCGCCAGGAATTTTTCTGCGCCTTAATGGAATTTTGGGATATGCACTAGATAAAACAAGATAAAACAAGATAAAATAAGATAAAGCAATATTTGCCCCAGCAGCCGGATCTCGGCTGCTGGGGTTATTCTACATACGAGCGGCATGACTAAAACTTTACTTGAATAGGGGATCTCTATGAGGCTTGAAGTAGGCTTTGGAACTGGCGTCCAGGCTTTTGACGTTCCAGAAGCGAATTGCGTTGGCGTAATGCATCCCAATAAGCTGGAAACCGGGCTGGCTGGCATAGAAGCGGTTAAGGCGGCGCTTGTTGCGCCTCTAGGCTCAAAACGCCTGTCCAGCATTGTCAAGCCTGGCGAGAAGGTCGTGATTGTCACAAGCGACAGCACAAGGCCCATGCCAAGCAAAAAGGTGCTTCCGTCTGTGCTGGACGAACTCGAAGAAACAGCGAACTTGAAAGATGTGACCGTTGTCATAGCGCTTGGAACCCACAAGCCGCATTCAGAAGAAGAGATCAGAAAGCTGGTTGGAGACGAGTCCTTCGAGCGGGTTCATTGCGTCAACGGCGATCCCAATGATTGCTTGCGCATGGGGGTTACGTCTTCTGGCACTCCTGTTGAGATCACTCGAGTTGTGGCGCAAGCCGATAGGCGGGTGGCGCTGGGAAACATTGAGTTTCATTACTTTGCAGGGTACAGCGGAGGAGCGAAAGCCATTTTGCCTGGAGTGGCCAGCAGGGCAGCCATTCATGCCAACCATAGGTGGATGGTCGAAGATTTGGCGGCGGCGGGCCGGATTGATGACAACCCGGTAAGAAGGGACATAGACGAAGCTCTGAAGTTCTGCCCCTTGGACTTCATAGTAAATGTTGTCTTGGATGAAAAGAAGGAGATTGTTTACGCGATCTCTGGAGATCCGATCAAAGCCCATAGGGAAGGCTGCAGGTTCCTCAATAGCTATTACGCGGCGCCTTTGGAAAAGAGGGCTGACATAGTCATAGCCTCCCAAGGCGGAGCGCCCAAAGACGCGGATCTGGCCCAAACCCAAAAGGCCTTGGAAAACGCGAAGCATGCCGTGCGCGACGGCGGGATCACAATATTGGTTGGCGCATGCGGCAAAGGCTTAGGCGAAAAGGTCTTTCAAGAATGGATGACAACAAGCCCCTCTCCTGATTTCATGATTGACAGGATAAAGCGGGACTTCCAGCTGGGAGGGCACAAGGCGGCTTCCATTGCCTTGGCGCTGAAGAAGTTTGAGATTTACCTGGTGAGCGAGATGGATCCCGGGCTGGTTAGAAGCGCGCTGCTTCAACCGTTTTCTTCTGTCCAGGAAGCGCTGGACAAGGCGTTTGAAAAGCTGGGGAAAGACGCGTCTGTTTTGGTTATGCCAAGCGCAGGATCTACGCTGCCGGTTGTGGGGAGGTTTGACTCGTAATAAGTTACAGGGAAGCACTCACTTGTTTTTGTTTCTTTCTTAACTCGAAATAAGAAACATGAAAACGCCTTTTTATTTTGATTTGGCATGGTAGGTCGAAATAAGGGTTCGGAAACCTCTTTTTATTTTGACTTCGCATGACAAATCAAAACAAGGGGCTCGAAAACCTCTTCTTTTTTTGACTTCGCTGAAAATCGATAAGCATTTAGACTCGTGACAAAGAGAAAATAGGTCAAATATAAACTGTTAAATTATCCGGGCTTTCGCGCTCTAGAGCTATCCAAAGGAGATGAGCTATGTCAAACCCACGCTCCGGGTTCTTGAAAACAAACCTTTCAGGAGAATCCTCCTACAAATCTTTTACGCCGGTACCCTTGCCGCCAAATCCGCCAATAGTCCTTGACGATGAGGCGCATTATCTTCTGCTGGAGGCAAACAAGCAGATTGTAAAGCTTAACATTCTTACTCAGTTCTTTCCTAACGCCGACTTGTTTGTCACCATGTGCGTCCGCAAGGAAGCGCTGATGTCAAGCCAGATCGAAGGAATTCGGGCAACGCTTGAAGACGCGCTTGATCCGTATATAAAAGAGAATGCTAACCGCAATGTGGCCGATGTCATCAATCTTATAAAGGCGGCGGATTTTGCATTAGCAAAGCAAGAAAAGCTGCCGCTTTGCAACAGGCTTATAAGAGAAACCCATGAAGTCTTAATGGAGGGCGTTCGAGGCCAGGAAAAAAATCCTGGAGAATATCGCCGCTCGCAAAACTGGATAGGCGGGCAAGGCAGCAATATCACAAACGCCAGATATGTGCCGCCAAACGTTGAAGATATGAACGATGCCATGAATGAGCTTGAAAAGTACATGAATGCTGATGATGAGGTCGATTCGCTGGTTCGGGCCGCGCTGATCCATTACCAGTTTGAAACCATCCATCCGTTCCTGGACGGAAACGGGCGCATAGGCAGGCTCTTAATCACACTGTTCTTGATGGACAAGGGTACGCTTGGAAAACCCAACCTTTACATCTCCTACTTTCTCAAAAGAAACCGCGCCGAGTACTATGAGCGGATGACCGATGTCAGAAACAGGGGCAGCTACGAGCAATGGATCAAATTTTTCCTGAGAGCGGTGCTGGAATCAGCGCAGGACGCAGTTGACAAAATTCAAAAGCTCTCAGACCTGCACAACAAGAATTTAGAGATCGTTAAAGGCATGGGCAGGGCTTCTAAAACAGCATTGAGGCTGTTTGAGTACATCGAGCAAAGCCCTATCATAGACATCCGCAAAACGTTCGCCGATCTGGGCATGGCCTTCAGCACTGTCTCAGCGGCGGTCAACAGGCTCTGCGAAGCCCGAATATTAGCGCAAAGCGATGGGGACAAGCGCAACCGGATGTTCAGCTATAAGGAGTATCTGGATTTGTTGCGCGAAGGGACGCAGCAGTGAAAACATGTTCCTGTAACGCCGCAGGTTTCAATTTGAAAGCCCCTCGGTCGAAACGAGGGGCTTTTGCTTTGAGCTGTGGATAGTGCGGCAAAATGCCAGCGTCTCAAGCGCCCCCCAGCGCCCCTATAAGTTAGTCGGAAAAAAATTTGATAAGAACGCTTGACTTGGAGTTAACTCCAGACATTATAATGAACCCAAGGCCTAAAGAACGCGTCTAGACTCGATGATTCTTCGCATCGACCAACGATCCAGGTTGAGCGCAAGCTTGGAGCATTGACTTTATGGCCTATATGAAGTTTTTACTTATCCACTGATTAACAAGCAAACAACTAAAACAGATGAGCTATTGGAGGCGCAAAATGGAATACACAAAACTAGGCAACTCAGGGCTGGATGTATCCCGGATCTGCTTGGGATGCATGGGGTTTGGCGATGTAAGCACAGGCTTCCACACTTGGGTTGTGGGCAAGGAAGAGTCAAAGAAGGCTGTGCTTGGCGCGTACGATCTGGGAATCAACTTCTTTGACACCGCAAACTGCTATTCCAGCGGCACCAGCGAGGAATACCTGGGAGAGGCGATCAAGGAGCTGCCAAGAGAAGAGATCGTGGTGGCAACAAAAGTGTTTATCCCCATGAGGGCAAAGATCGAGGGCGGCGCAAGGAAAACAGCGCCAAACGGTGGCGGGCTTTCCCGGAAGGAGATAATCTTCGAAGCGGAGCAGAGCCTCAAAAGGCTGGGGCTGGATTATGTCGATCTTTACATCATTCACCGCTGGGACTACAAAACTCCCATCGAGGAAACCATGTCAGCGCTCCATGATCTGATCAAGAGCGGAAAAACGCGCTATATCGGCGCTTCGGCCATGTATGCCTGGCAGTTCCAGAAAGCACAGTACACCGCTGAGAAAAACGGCTGGACAAAGTTCATATCCATGCAGAACCACTACAACCTGCTCTACCGTGAAGAAGAGCGGGAAATGATCCCGTTGTGCATAGATCAGAAAGTCTCTTGCACTCCGTACTCGCCATTGGCGTCAGGACGCCTTTCACGCGATTGGTCTATCGCCAGCAAGAGAAGCGAAACCGATCCCGTCTACAAGGCAAAGTACGTGGGCAACGCCGAGATAGACAAGCCCATAGCTTGTCGCGTGGCAGAGCTGGCGGAAACCCACGGAGTTAGCAGATCCCAGGTTGCGCTTGCCTGGATGCTCTCAAAGCCATATATCGCCGCCCCGATCATAGGCGGGACGAAGCTGGAGTATGTCGAGGACGCAGTGAAGTCGCTGGAAGTCGCCCTTGATCCTGATGAAATAAAAAGCTTGGAAGAGCCCTACCTGCCTCACAAGGTTGTGGGAGCAATATAGGCTCTGCGATTCGGCGAAGCGCATGCTTGGATGATGCGCAGTTTGCAAAGCATAGAACGGGCATAAGGGCTATTGCAAGCCATAAAACAAATTTTGTGACATCTTTAAAAGCCCCGCGATTCGCGGGGCTTTTTTAGGCTCTTGCCGCCATGAAATGGCGCATGCATGAATTGACTTGTAATAAGTACAATAGCAGAAAACCTATAAACAATGAATCACGCGATAAAATATAATGATTCCAAAGACCTGCCATAGCTATAGCTTGCGTATTGAAAGGTTATATGTTAGTATAGAATTTACACCAGCTTTACTTTTTTTAAAATTTATTCAAAAATCGAAAATTGGAATTTTTGGCATTTAATTTGCTTATGCCAGTGGGTGAAAGAACTTCGATTTTAACTCAATTGGGCGGATGCTCGTGAGCATGTCTCAACCCGCCCTTAGGCCAGGAAGGCCGCTCCGCAACATATAAAAAACAAAAGTGAAGGGATGATGTTTATGGAGGGATTGGTGTGCAATCATGGGTTTGGCGCACACTTGCAATAATAATCAGTGTAATAGCGGCGCTGCTCCTTGTCGCGCTTGTGTTAAAGAAAATGCTAAATCGCAAATTATTAATCATTATAATAGCAAATTGGGCTATAACCACGGCTATATCTCTTGCCATTTTTATGTATTACAAAGACGCGCCATTGCAATTGCCGGATTTTAAAGTGATAGACTTCGCGAATATGTCCAATGCAACAGAAGGAATGGAAAAAGCGATAAAAAGCCAGAAGCATGACCTTAGAGCATTTCATATCAGCGATTACGGAATAATGGCTGAAGTCGCCGGATTCAGCATGCGCTTCTCAAAGGGCGCCTGCGAGAGCCTGCAGTTCTCCTTGCTCTTGACAAAAGACTTCCTGAGCTACATAAAGCCATTTATGATAAATGGCGAAGGCGTTCTTTTCACTTCAGGAAAAGAGAAGACACATAACACAGTGGAGCAGACCCTGACCATAAAAGCTCATGAACTGAAGGGATTTCTAGCCGCCTTGGACAACAACGACTGGACGGACTTGATTGGCGTTGGCGAAAGCGGCAACCTGGAAGTGAACTACAACGGCAACATGGACATAGTCAGCGCTGTAGGATCAGAAAACACATATGTCATAGCCAATGGCGAACTGACATTGCTGGATGAGCTGGATATAGACGCATTAGGTATTGATGGCATGCTGTACCCTTTCTTCGTTGCCCAAACAGACACGTCGTCTGTTATTATAATATATCGCTCATGACGCAGGCTGTGATGCAGGTCTTGATCTCATAACCATAGGCTGAGAGCAATAGAGGCTTCACACAAACACAGACACAGACATAGGCATGCCTTCTATAAAACAATTGCCGCGCCTTTTGAAAAGGCGCAAGCCCCGCGAATCTCGCGGGGCTTTTTTGAGCTTTTTTTTGGTTTTGTTATATTTAGAGCATATCCCAAAATTATATCCGAGGTGCCAGAAAAGTCCGGCGTTGAAGCGTTCGCCAGGACTTTTCTGACACCAATACGGAATTTTGGGATATGCACTTAAAGCCGCCAAGCCAGATTTGCGCCTATTGCAAGCTCGCACAGGTCTGTCCCCCTAGCTAAAGTCCTTGCTGTCGATAATGTCAATGTTTCTCGATCTACGCTGCTAGGATTAGGAATATTAGACAATGAATCGCAGCAAAATAGTATAATTGATTGTATCACATCCAGCAAAAAAGATAAAGCAAAAATAGCCTGAGGATGATAAAGTAAGGCTATCAAAGGCCTCGACGCATTTTGGGGGCTATGGCAGTGTAACTGAACGCTGCCATTATGACGGACTTTGGAGGTCTAGGAGGATAATAATTGGGTAAAAAGAGATTCGCGCAGGTCGGCACAGGTTGGAGGGCCGGGATGTTTTATGAGGCTATCGCCTCAACCTACAAAGACACATGCGAAATGGTCGCCTTCTGCGACATAAGCGAAACAAGAATGAGGTACGCGAACAAGATCATCGGAGGGCTGGGGGCAAAGGAAGTCCCTATGTACAAAAGCCTGGACTTCGACAAGATGATTAAGGAAACAGCGCCTGACACTTTGATAGTCACTTCCATGGACAGGACTCACCATGAATACATCATTAGGGCCATGGAGATGGGAGTGGACGTGATCACTGAAAAGCCTCTGACCATAGACGAGAAGAAGGCCCAAGCGATCATTGACGCCAAGAAGCGGACGGGGAGAGAGCTGAGCATCACTTTCAACTACAGGTACGCTCCCAACAACACGAAGATTAGGGAATTGCTGATGGCCAAGACGATAGGAGAAGTGTTCTCTGTGCACTTCGAATGGCTGCTGGACACTTCCCACGGCGCTGACTACTATAGGCGCTGGCACAGAAACAAGCACAACAGCGGAGGATTGCTTGTCCACAAGTCGACGCACCACTTTGATCTGGTAAACTTTTGGCTTGGCGCGAAGCCTGAAATCGTCTACGCGCTTGGAGAGCTGAACTTTTACGGAAGGCACAACGCGGAGGCTAGAGGGGTAGACAAATTTTATTACCGCTGCCATGGAAGCGAGGCCGCCAAAGGCGATCCATTCGCCATTGACATGGAAAAGAGCGAAGCGCAAAAAGGCCTGTATCTAGACGCTGAAGCTGACAGCGGATACATCAGGGACAGAAGCGTCTTCTCAGACGACATAGCGATAGAAGACACAATGGGCGTAATGGTCAAGTACGACACAAACGCGATTTTGACATATTCCTTGAACAGCTACATGCCCTGGGAAGGGTTCAGCGTCAACTTCAATGGCTCAAAGGGCCGGATTGAGTACAAAGTGGTAGAGAACTCCTATGTGAACGCTGGAGGGGACAGATCCAGCGAGGGCGCCGTGAGAAACAAGGAGATTGTGGTTTGGCCCTTGTTTGGCGCGCCATACGAGGTGACCTCAGAGCTGGCCTCAGGCAGCCATGGCGGCGGCGATGACGAAATGCTCTCCTACATATTTGGAGGCCGCAAGGACGATCCCTTCAAGAGGGCAGCGGGGCTTGAAGACGGGATCATGTCTATCATGACCGGAATTTCCGCGAACAAGTCCATAGCGTCAGGCATGCCGCAGAGAGTGAAAAGCTGGATACAAATATAAATAAAATAAAATAAAATAAATAAATAAATAAAAAATAAATAAATAAATAAATAAATAAATAATATAAACAAATATCTTACTGACAAAGGCGGCCAAAGCGAGGTGTTTGCGTGAAACAACTGGCCAATGACTGGAAGTACCACAAGATGCTGTTCCTGTTTTTGCTGCCTGCCACGGTTCTTTTGGTGATGTTCTGCTACGTGCCAATGGGCGGGCTTGTCATAGCATTCCAAGACTACCGGGTCACAAGGGGGATCACCGGAAGCACCTGGGTGTGGCTCAAGCACTTCAAGGCGTTCTTTGCGTCCCCGAACTCGTACAAGATACTGAGAAACACCTTTTTGCTCAACGTTTATGATCTGATCTTTGGCTTCCCGATACCCATCGTCTTTGCCATAGCCCTGTGCGAGCTCAGGGGAACCGTTTTCCGCAAGATAATCCAGACCGTCAGCTACCTGCCGTACTTCATTTCCGCCGTTGTTGTGGCAAGCCTTGTGAACATGCTCTTTAGCGTTGACGGAGGAATGGTCAACACAATCACCGGCTGGTTCGGCGCGGCGCCTGTCAACTTTTTGATAGAGCGGGAGTATTTCAGGGGAATCTACGTCGGCACCAACATCTGGAGAAACTTTGGCTGGAGCGCCATCATATTCATAGCGGCAATCATGGGAATAGACCCACAGCTTCACGAAGCGGCGATAGTGGACGGCGCGAGCTCCATAAAGCGGATACTTAATGTGACCGTTCCAGGCATAATGTCAACTATCGTAGTCATGCTTCTGCTAAGAATAGGAAACATGATGTCAACGTCCTTCGAGCTTGTGAACCTTTTGCAAAGGCCTCTGACCTACGAGGTGAGCGACACGATCCAGACCTACATCTACAGGCGAGGCATAGCCAGCGCGGCGGGAATCCCTGAATACAGCCTGACAACTGCCATCGGGCTCTTCCAGTCGGTTGTGAACACGACACTGCTTGTGGGAGCGAATGCCATGGCAAAGAAGTTCAGCGAGTCAAGCTTGTTTTAAAATAAAAAATAAAAAATAAAATAAAAATAAAAAATAAAAAAATTATAAAAAATAAATTAAAATAACTCCTCAGCAAAGCACCAGGGAGGCGGCTTAATGAAGCGCATAACTGCGGGAACTATCCTGAACTACGCTTTCATCTCCTTAATAGGGCTGGTGACGCTATACCCCTTTATCTATATCCTCTCGACATCAATCACGCCCGCGAAGGCGCTTCTTTCAGGAAGGGTTCTCTTTCTTCCAAAAGGGTTCGACCTGTCGGCCTACAGGCTGATGCTGGCGGATCCAAGGCTTCCCAGGGGGTTTGTCAATTCTCTGAAGTACACAGCTGCCGGGACGCTTTTGGGCGTCATTGTGACTGTCGTAACCGCCTATCCCCTGGCGCATCCCCAGTTTGAGCGGTATGCCAAGCACTACATGAAGTTTGTGGTTTTCACGATGCTCTTTAGCGGCGGGCTAATACCCACCTTCTTGGCCATCAGCAACTACCACCTGATTGACAGTTTTTGGGTAATGGTTCTGCCAGGGCTTCTTAGCCCGTTTTACTTGATACTGGTTCGAACTTTCATGAAGGAGATTCCAAGGGAAATGTTCGAGTCGGTAATGCTTGAAGGCGCGTCCCACATCCAGGCTCTGATATTTGTGATGCTGCCGCTTTCAGCGCCCATAATAGCATGCGTCACATTCTACTACGCGGTAGCCATCTGGAACAACTACATGACGCCACTGATATACCTGAGATCTGACACCAAGTTTCCTCTCCAGATTTTTCTCAGGCAGATCGTTCTCCAGTCTTCGATGTCAGACCAGATGGCAAGCGCAGAGTCGTCAAGCAGCCTATCGTTTAACACCGAGGCCATCAAGTCCGCAACGCTTGTCATATCAACGATTCCGATTATGATCGCTTATCCGTTTCTGCAAAAGTACTTTGTCAAAGGGCTCATGGTAGGCGCGATCAAGGGATAGCAAATAAAAAATATAAAAAATAAAAAACAAAAACACCAGGAGGCCATGTATATGAAGAAAGCACTTGAAATGGCTATTGCACTGACCCTAGCGCTCATTATGCTTGCAGGGTGCGGCAGCTCCGCTGCCCCAGTTGCGACAGCGGCGCCAACCCAAGAGCCGGCAGCGGTCCAGCCAGCGGCAACTGCGCAGCCGGCAGCCCCTGCGGCAACAGAGGAACCAGCTCCAGCCCCAGCTGAGCCAGTAAAGCTGTCTATCGCTCTGCCGCTTCACGTAAGCGACACCGCAACCATGGACGGAAAGATAATGAAGACTTTGATGGAGAAAACCAACACCGACCTGACAATAGACATGTGGCCAGCCGATGGAGCGGCTGAGCGCAGAAACACAATGCTTGCCGACATCAAGAACCTGCCTGACCTTTTTGACCTGACCGCTGAGCAAGCCTTCATCTATAGCGCTGAGGGAATACTTGAGCCGCTGGATGAATTGATAGACCAGTACGCGCCAAACATCAAAAAGTTCATGACAGCCGAAAACACGGCGCCGCTTAGAAGCCCGACAGACGGAAAGATCTACTTTGTTCCCCAGTATGACACCATCAACGAGACTTGCGACATCACTTTCACCTATCGCAAAGACATTCTGGACGCTATGGGCGAGAAGGAGCCCACGACCCTGGATGAGTGGCATGAGCTCTTCAAGAAGGTCAAAGCGGCGTACCCGGACCTGATCATCCTTTCTGAAAGGTTCCCCAATGTAGCCTACTTCACCCATTCAGCCTTTGACATGGGACGCTTCATGTTTGGAGACTTCATGTATGGCATGATCGGATCCGAGATTGACAAGGGGCAGTCGGTATTTTTGCCTACAACAAGCCAGTGGAAGGACATGCTGACATTCTACAGCGAGCTTTACGCTGAAGGCCTGCTTGATCCAGCCTACATGACCCATGACTCAACCCAGTGGTGGAATGAGAAGATCGCTGGCGGCAAAGTGTTCGCCTGCTGGACAATGAACCAAGGCCGCGCCCAGTCAGCCAATGACCTGGCGCATGAGGCTGGCTTGAATGAGGTTCAGTGGATTGTGGCCGAGACGACAAAGAACTACAAGACTGGCGAAAGAGTTGTCTACAAAGTCGCCAACCCATGGAACTCAGTCGGCCTTGCCCTGAACGCTAAGATAAGCGAAGAGAAAAAGATCGCAGCCATCAAGTTCCTGGACTACAACTTCACTGAGGAAAGCGCTCTCATGTACTATTACGGCTTTGAAGGCGAAGACTACACGCTTGAAAACGGAAAGCCCAAGAGAACCCAGGCTTTTGCAGACAACGAAGCCAAGAGAAAGAAAGAGGGCTGGCTCTACGGCATGCCCGCATGGAAGCCTCTTGACATGTACGCGGACCTGTCCCAGCCAGCGATAGCTGACCATTACGCGAAAAACGGAAACAACTTCATTTCCATGCCCTTGATATCACCGGTTGGAGACAACGTAGAGCGCTTGAACAGCATCATGTCCGAGCTTCAGCCATTCACCCAGACCGCCAGGGACGAGTTCATAACTGGAAGGCGCTCCTTTGACGACTGGGATTCCTATGTAGCTGAATGCGAAGCGCTTGGATCAGCCGAGGGCAATGGATATGTCCAGGAATGGCTTGACGCGTATTACGCAAATATAAGATAATAAAAAAATAAAAAAAATAAAAAGCAAACCAAAACCAAACCAAAACAAAACCAAACCAAACCTACAGAGGCGGCCGCATGCTTGCGGCCGCCTCTGTGTCTGAGAGTCTGAGAGGTGCTTCGTGAAAGGGATCATTACGGAAATCCAGAGGTTTTCTCTTAGGGACGGGCCTGGAATAAGGACTGTGGTCTTTCTCAAAGGCTGCAACATGGCTTGCCAGTGGTGCCATAACCCGGAAACAATAAGCCCGAAGCCGCAGCTGGCGTTCTACGCGGAAAACTGCATAGGTTGCGGGAAGTGCGAAACAAGCCCGGATCTGTGCTTTGCCGACGCAAAGGTTATAATAGGCAAAGAGATGTCTTCGACAGAAATTTATGATCAGATCGCAAGGGACTTGCCGTACTACAAGAACTCCGGCGGAGGGGTTACCTTATCTGGCGGGGAGGCGCTGATGCAACCCGAGTTTGCGATTGAGATTTTGGGGCTTTGCAAAGAAGCGGGAATCCATGGAGCTATAGAGACAAACCTAAGCTTCGATTGGGAAGAAATTGAGCCGGTTCTAGCGGCTTGCGATCTTGTCATGGCTGACATCAAGCATATGAATGACAGCGTTCATGTGGAGCGCACAGGTGTCTCGAACAAGAAAATCCTTGCCAACATAGCCAAACTGGACGGGACAGGAAAAAAATTTATTGTCAAAACCCCGGTGATCCCGGGCGTCAATGACAATGAGCGTGATATCGAGGATATAGCGCTCTTCTTGTCGAAGCTCAAAAACTTGGAATGCTTTGAGCTTTTGAATTTTAATCCTCTAGGCGCCAAGAAGCGGGAAGGGCTGAAGGTTTCAAACCCGTTCAAAGGAGCATTGCCCTTGAGCGATGATCGGATGGAGAAGCTGGCTGAGGCCGCGAGAGCGCATGGCGTGAAAGTGAGGCGAAGCTGATGGGGCAACTGTCTTATTCCGAGCGGATCGAGATCCTAAAGAAGAGAAAGATTGAGCAAACCCAAGAGAAAGTTTGCAAGGAAGGCGGGCTGGACGAGGATGACTACGGGCGCGTTGTTCCGCCTGACGGCTTTTCGTGGAGCGTGATACCCAATCATGCAAACGGTTCGTTTTACGGGCTGGAAGGCTGGAGCGCCAACTTTTCCTCTTTGCTTGAAAGCCATCCCATTTATGTGGATCCTTTGGACGCGTTCGCGGGAAGATGGATGTTTTTTCTCTCCAGGATGAAGGGGCCGATCTGGAACCCGGACTTCAACTACGATCACTTGAGGGCTGATTTCGCGAGGTACAATATCCTGCCAGGGATAGGCGGGGACGCACATTTCGCCACTGACTACAAAATGGGGCTGGAGCTGGGCTGGAACGGCTTGATTGAGAAGATTGGCAAGTACAAAGATTTAAACGGCGAGGTTAAAAGACCGTTTTATGAGGCGGAGGAAAAGACGGTCCGGGCGATACAGACTTGGATCAAGCGCACAAGCGGCAGGATCCAGGAGCTGATGGATTTTTATAAGAACTTGAGCAATTGCGAAGACTTGACTAATATCAAAGATTCCCAAGACCCAAAAGACATTCTGGAAAACTTAGAAAATATGAAAAAAGCGAACGACTGGGTTTCAGAAAACCCGCCAAGAACCATGCGGGAAGTCTGCCAATGGATTTGCTGGTACAACATGGCGAAGCGCACTTACAATAGAGATGGCGCGGGGTGCCAGCTAGATGAGATTTTGAGGCCCTATTACGAAAGAGATGTCGAAGCTGGAATCCTTGATGACGACGAAGCCAGGTTCCTGATAGCCTGCCTTCTGCTAAACGATACCCATTACTACCAGCTGGCGGGGCCTGGAGAAGACGGAAAAGACATGGGGAGCCATATCTCTTTTCTTATACTTGAGGCGGCGGAAATGCTGAACTCGTCCTGCAACATCACAATCAGGGTGCATGACGGGATTGACCAAGGCTTTTTCTTGAAATCAGTGAAGTGCCTGCTTTCAAACAAGAATGGCTTTCCCAGGTATTCAGGAGACAAGGCGCTGGTTGAAGGGTTCATGCGATGCGGGTTTTCTGCCGAGCTAGCGAGGCAGCGGATAGCGGTCGGCTGCAACTGGATGTCTTTGCCGGGCCTTGAGTATACGCTTAATGACCTGGTGAAGGTAAACATGGCCAAGGTTTTTGAAGTTTCCTTTGCCCAGATGATGACAGAGCCATCTAAAAGCGTAAAAAGGCTCTGGGAGATTTTTAAGATCCATTCCAGAAAGGCTGTCGAGGCCGCAGGGAGAGGTATCGACTTTCACCTAAGTTTTCAGGAACTTAACGAGCCGGAGCTGGTGCTCAACCTTTTGAGCCATGGGCCGATAGAAAAGGGGCTTGACGCTTCCGCAGGAGGCGCCAAGCACATGAACCTGGCCATTGACGGAGCGGGAATAGCTGTAGTTGCAGACTCATTCTCCGCTCTGGAGCAGAGGATAGAAAAAGAGGCGCTCACGGACTGGGAAGAGGTCTGGAATGCCGTCAGCTCCAACTTCCAAAAATCTGAATGGCTCCGCCTTATGCTTTCAAAAAGCTCCAGGTACGGAAACGATGACGGGGGAGCGGGAAATGACTGGGGCGTTCGGATCTCCAAGCTATTCACTGAAGAGGTCAGAAGACTGAACACTATCTATCCGCCACGAAACTTTATACCTGGCTGGTTTTCATGGGCCAATACGATTGAGTTCGGCAAGGCCACAGGCGCCACTCCCAATGGCAGAAAAAGCGGAGAGCCCATAAACCATGGAGCAAACCCCCTGCCCAGGTTCAGGACTGACGGCGCTGTTACCGCATTGGCTAATACAATAGCCTCAATCCAGCCAGGGTACGGGAACACCGCTCCGATCCAGCTGGAGCTTGATCCAGGGATCGCAATCACGGAAGAGGACGTCCAAAGCTTGGCGGCCATGATCAAGACCTTTTTCGAGCTTGGCGCAACCCTTTTGAACATCAATATCATTGACAAGGGCAAAGTGCTGGCGGCTCACAGCAACCCGGATCTCTACCCGGATCTGGTTGTTCGGGTGACCGGATTCACCGCGTACTTCTCAATGCTGTCGCAGGAGTTCCGGCAGCTGGTGGTGGATAGGATAATAGCGAGCCGTTAGATTTATGCTCGCGAGCGAAAAGCGCACTTTTTAATATCTCATAGCTTTTGGCTTGGCTTTTTATATTTTGCATAGTTTTTGACTTGTCTTTTTATATTAACTTTTCTTTTCTCAACAAGGAGACTAACATGCCATTTGACCTAGAGACTTTCAGCATTGACTTGAGAAAAACCTTGACTCCGCCCACTGGCATCTGGGCATCAAGCGGATACAGCGTTTGCGCTCCCCTCATGGGCACGGCTGCCGGAGTCAGGGGCTTGTTTTCGCCACCCTTTGCCGCTCCAGACATTTGCCTTGAGATATTGTTCACGGCAAACGGGCATCCTGTGCCAGACAATGGATCAAAAGGGAAGGAAGACTGCGGGCTGCTTTACACGGGAGGGGATTGGCTGCCAGGAAAAGTGAAGAGGCGCGGCACCTATCACTTTATGGTTGCCGAAAATCTTATATCCTTTGAGGTTTTGAGCGAGCTGGTTCCGCTGTTTGGAAAACCGGGGTTCGCTTTGGAGCTGACAGTAAAAAACCGAATGAAATCGAAGCTTGCCATAAGCGCAACGCCAGTCTTTTCCCCGGGAGCGCCAAGCATAGTTCCGCTTTCGGACTGGGAGTTCACCCCGCCAAAGCCTGGAAGCGCCGCATTGAAAACTTGTGAGGGGCTTTGGGAAAACGATACAGTCCAGGTTTCCCTAATAGCCGAGGAACAAGAGATTTGCTTAAAAGAAAGCGAAAGCGGGACTTTCAGGTTTGCGGTCATTTTAGCCTCCAAAGGCGAAGAGGCAAAGGACTGCAGCATTTCTGAGCTTTCGAAGCTTGCGGAAGCCAGATGGAAGGCCCTCCTAGAGCTGGCCTCGGACAGGATTCCGTCTCTAAAAACCGATATCCCCGGACTTGAGGCGTATTACAACCGCTCTGTCCTAAGCGGGCTGGTTTGCCTTTGGGAAAACGATTCGTATGCTACGAATCCATTCCCGGCAACAAGCGGGGTTGATGGCGGATCGATATGCTGCTATCCCTGGGATGTGGCTGGATATAGCGGCAGGGCGCTGGTGATGCTGCTAGGAGGAAAGGCCCTTGACTTTCTCGAGGCTATGCTTGAGTCAGGCATAGATCGGCACATCAGCATGGCCCTGGATGGAAGCGGGCTGGGTTGGTGCTCCTATTCATATAGCATGTGGTCACTGATCAGCTTTTACTCCGCCATCATCTCCTTTACTGGAGAAGGGCTTGAGCTGTTTGACCCTATTTCAAAGGCGTTCCTGAAAGAGGAAGAGCGCCTCCCTGAATGGGAGCACCTGAAGGACTACGGAAGACAGCATAACCTTCTGGAGATGCGCTCCTGCGGGTATGAGTACTTGGTTGCCAGCCCCAACGCAGAAAGAGCCTGGTGCTATGACAGGCTTGCCGACATTCAGGATATGATAAAAGGGCCACGCGGGCATGAAAATTTGAGAGAAAAGGCCCAGGCCATTCGGGACTCTATCAGACGCAACCTTTGGGACAACGGCTTAGGCTGGTTCAAGTGCCTTCATCCAGACGGGCATTCCGAAACCGTATACTCCATCCAGGCGTATGACGCCATGAAGTGCGGCGCTTGCGACGACAACATGAAAGAGGCTTTATTTAGCCATCTCCGGGATGGCGCGTTCCTGGGCAAATATGGGGTAACAAGCATTTCCGCTGAGGATCAGATCCATTACGAGCTCAACGATCCGGATTGGTCAGGCGGAGGATGCTATAGCGGAGATGGGCCGGAACTGGCTGAGATTTTATGGAATGAAGGCAGACCGGATCTGGCTTGGGATATCCTGAAGCGGCATTTTTGGATGGGAGAGCACCTGCTGTACTATCCCCAGGAGCACTACTGTGACATCCCAGCTGTCCCGCCCAATAAGAGAGCCAATATCATAGCTGGAACCGCTGGCATGCATGCCGTGCTCTTTGGCATGGCTGGAATAAGGATTTTGTTGGATGGATCTATTTCAATCGATCCCAATCCGCCAAAGGAAGGGTTTGTGGAGATCTCCGGGATAAAGGTCCGGGACAAGGAGATGGGGATATTTATGAAGCCTGGCTTTGTGCGGGTCACTGTAGATGGGGCGATTGCTTATGAAGGTGTGGAGAAAAAGCTGGAGTTCTAATTTTTCTAAAGCAGGGCTTCCCGGAAGGGAGGCCCTGTTTGCGTTGGGGGGCGGACTGTTTTGATTGTAGCCGAGACCGTTTTTCCAGATATAAATTCCATGGTGGAATCGACCATGGAATTTATATGAAGCAAATCGAGCGCCCAGCGAGATTTCACGGGGCGCTCTTTGGTTTGCAGACGTGGCCACTAATAAAGATGGACAGATATAATGGTGACTTTTGATGATTCATTGACGTATTCAGTCTATATTTTGTATCATAAAATCAAGTGCGGTGTGTTGTTGCGAAACATATATAGCAATAAATTTAAATTTTTATTTATGCTATCTTAATTTTATTTGACTTTTCGGATTTTGCATGTTAAAATATGTCCATAAGCCACCCTTGTTGTTTAGCCATTCTTGATTTAAGCTGAAAACAAATTTCCTATCTTTGGTGATTATCATTTCTAAGGCGAGTTCTAACACTTTTATATTCCGAAACATCCTCATACGAGCGGCATGGTTTAGAATTTTCTTATCGATTCCACAGCTAAGTGCAGCAATTGGCCGATGGCTTAAGCGGCAGAATCAGCTCCGCCTTTTAAGAAGGGTGGAACCGCTTTCGCTAACGGAAAATTAAAATTTGGCCATGCACTAAACTCTTAATCGCATTGCTCGTAAGTATAATCGAATTCAGAGATTGATTGCATATCCCAAAATTCCGTAAAGGCTTGCAAAAGTCCTGGCGGATGTTTCAACTATCTTTGCTCGGGCTTCTGCGAGCAAGGGAATCATCCAACCACTCGAGTGAAAATCTCTCTGGAATGAGTCCAGAGGAATAATAGAAGATAGGGAAAATGCCGATATCTTCTAATGCAAGGCTATAGATCCTTTCCTGTGCTAAATATCAAACAGAGGTTTCAAGGATACGTTCCATGCGCGAGGGGGGCTGTTAGCCGCGATTGCCAACAGCCCTAGGGTGAAGTCAGGCCGCCAGCTTGGATTGCGGCGCAGATTCGCCAGCAAAATTGTATTACGAGGAGGAAGGAAAACGAGCAAATTCATGATTGTTGCGGAAAGCGGGTCAGACATTCCTAAGGATTTGGCGGATCAGAATCACATTCGGATTGTTCCGATGCATGTTTCATTTGGGAACGCCACGAAAGATGACATGTCTTTTCCTACAGAAGAAGTATTTGAGCATTACCGCAAAACAGGCAGCATCCCTAAAACCAGCGGATGCAATCCCGAGGATTTCGCTACGGCCTTTGACGATTTGCATCGCAAGTTTCCAGACAAGCACATACTTCACTTGGCGTATTCAGCGGTCACGTCAGTCTCTTACCAGAGCGCTGTCATAGCTTCCGAAGGCAGGGATTATGTCACAAGCATTGACACGAAAAGCGTGTCTGCCGGACAGTCTTCTGTGGTTCTGGCTGTTGCCCGCTACTTGGAAGAGCACACGGATTGCTCGCTGAAAGACGTAAAAAGCCACGTGTCAAAATTGGTCAGCCGCATTCGCATGGGATTCATCCCTGAAGACCTCAACTACTTGAGAGTCGGGGGACGCGTGAGCAACGCGGCTTACCTGGGGGCAAAGCTTCTGAGCATCAAGCCAATGATAGAGATAAAAGACGGCAAGCTCATGGCTTCAAAGAAGTACAGAGGCAACGCGCTTTCGATAGTGCCAAAGTTCATTCACGAGTACACGGAGAAGCATCGGTTTGAAAAAAAGAAAATCGCCTTGATTTACTCCCTTGGACTTGATCAAAAGATCAGGGACTCAATGCTCTCGGTTGTTAAAGAAATCGGGTTTTGCGAGATACTCTGGATCAAAGCCGGATGCGTCATATCTACCCATAGCGGCCCTAACGGATTTGGAATCGCAGGGTTTTCGGAGGCGTAAGCTGTCTTGCGAGCTGCGCGGAGATGGCGCAACTGGGATTGCCAGAAAGACGAGTGTGCCAACAGCCCTGCGAGGTTTCGCGGGGCTTTTGTTTTGTGTTTTGGCAGATGCTGTTTTTCCAGATATAAATTCCATGGTGGAATCGACCATGGAATTTTGGTCTTAACAAACATTGAAACGGAAACTTCTTGATCATATGCTCGAAATTAGTCTTGACTAAATTTCAACTTGACTGTCAGCCTAGGTGATGATAATATAGTAACAACAGGCGCTTGTACCATGGCCAACTTGAGAAGACTTGCCTGACGCTTGACGACAAGGAGGAAACGGAAAGTGAATAAGTTCTTGGGAGTAGCCGCAATAATCATTGCATTTGCCGCGATTATGGCGGGTGGGTTTGTTTTCGCGCAGAAATACTTGCTTGTTTCTGATGACAAGCCAGTGGCTAATATAATCGTCTCAGACAATGCGGAGGACAAAGACCCAAAAAGCGATGTTTCGGATAAGCCTGACAAGGACGATTCCGGCAAGAGCGCTGAGATCGAACCTACCCCTGCAATCGAACCAGTTGACCGCCCGCTTGTTATATTCGAAAGTTCAGCTGATTTAGGAGTCAGGCTGTTGCTGGCGGCGGACAAAGCTGATTTTGAAGTAGGGGACGTAGGCTATGTTGTCTTGACTGTGGCAATACCGCCAGACTTGAAAGCGGAAACCGTGATTATTAAAGATGACCAGGGCGATGCAGTCATTACTCTAAGTCCGGAGAGCTTTGCCGCAAACAGATCTAGCGGGCAAGTAAGCATTGACACCAGCGAGCCTGGGGTCTTTTCTTACAAGGCTGAAATGGGCAGATATGCAAGCGGCATGCTTGATGTGATTGTTTCGCCCCATGTCGCCATTGAGGACTTTGATGAAAGCGTTGCAGTGCTCCAAGATTTGCTTGGAGAGCTTGAAGGCAAAACGGGCGAGGAAAGAATGGCGGCGGCCAAGGCTTTTCTGGAATCAGACAGCCGAGTTGCGACTACATATGACGAAAACGAAAATTTTGTTAGATTTGCCACGAACAGCGGCATATCAGGCTTTTATGACAATGCAGAGTTTGGCGACACGCTGAGCCTAGCGAGCGGCAATGCCAGTTTTGCTACCGAAGATGATACAACAGGCGCTTTTGGATTGTTCGAAACCAATTCAACGACAAGAGACAATGACGAAATAGCGTACTTGGACGGAGGAAATGCGTGGACAAACAATAACGTATTAGTGCTGAGGCCAGCCTATGACTTTATTTCGGCCGATGTTCACATGGAGATTGGAAAACAGCTAGCGACAGCTTTGCAAGGCAATTTATGGGACAAAAACGGGGAAGACGTGATATATTCTATAATGGCTGGCGAACTGTCCAACTATGGAACGGTCATATTAAATACCCACGGAGGGATTTCTTCAAGGGAAGACGGATCGGAAATGCTTGAGCTGCTGGTGTTCGCTTCGAAAGACAAGGCTAACGCGGACTCGCTGCTTGAGAGGCTTAAAAACGAAGGCAAGTTAAACAGCTTTTACTTGGGAAACAAGCGACTGCTGTCGATAGGGCTAAAAAATGACTCCTTCAGCATTTTAGCAACGAGCGACTACATTATGCGCAGCTATCAGTCTCTCCATTTTGATAACACGGTTTTCTATCTTGGCGCCTGCGACAGTTACGCGGACAAGCGCTTTGTGCAGTTCCTTGTCAATCACGGAGCAAAATGCGTAGCTGGATACGCGTCTGAGGTTAGCATTGATACAGAAAGCCAAATCTTTGAGGAATTTTTCGGAAAGCTGATTCCCGCCAATGAAAGCGGCGGTTTGCGCGGGCTGCCGCTTGCTGCGTTAGAGGACGAAAAGATATATGACGCTGAATGCTCTTTGCTTGCCTACGCCAACCTGGACTTCACATACGGAGACTATGGCGACTTGGCAGGGGCGATAAAAGACAAAGATACCAACGAGCCCTATGAGGGCATTGCGATTGAAGCGTGGAGATTTCAAAACCAAGAGTTTATAAGAATTGCGGAAACTACAAGCAAGTCGGACGGAGGCTTCTTGTTTGAGCGATTGCCTTGGGGCGTATATGATCTGCGCGTTTCAGGCGAAGATATTGAAAGCGCTGATGCTTCGTACTGCCTGAATACGGCAAGCGCCAACGGCGGCGATATCCTGGTTTCAAAGAAGCAGCTTACCGCTAGCAAGTTTGCGGAAATTGTTGAGTACAACGGGGAGATTTACAGCATATTCAATTCAGATGTCATTAAGAATCTTCCATCAGAGATGGAAAACAGCTTAAAAGAATATGGAATCTCAAAGGGCTATGCTACGTCATTCACTATAATAAATGACACAATTTACTATGTATCCGCCCAGAGTAGCGGAGAGCCCAGAAAAGGCTACATTTTTAAGTGCAACTTGGATGGCAGCGGCCGGGTGCTCCTGGCTAACGATGCTTCTGACTCATCAAGATGTGTTATACTGAATGATGTATTGTATTACGACTATTATTCTGGAACTGTGGATCGTTTCCGTGAAGACATTTCTGGAATAGCTAAGATCGATTTGCGCGATTCAAGAAGAGTCACGGTAGTGGACGGCAATTATATGCTGGTAGATATCGTTGACAATTACCTGTATTTTAATGATTACTATACTGCTTCCAACAGGGAGCGCTTCCGCTCTGATCTTGAAGGCAATATTATAGAAACCCTCGGGAAAGCCAATGATCGCATCCATTATGTAGGCAGCGCCGCAAATTACATGGACTACTCGTTCGATAACGTGGGATATTTCCTTAACAAAGGAACATTGTATCGAATAGATGGGCAAAACCCCGATGAGATCGCTTCTACCATAACAGATGCGAAGGGCAAGTCCGGCAACTACAAAGCTATATTGGGAGACTATTTATATTACTATGTGTTTGAAGATAAAACATTAGGCGGATACCTCTACAATACTTCGCTGTACAGGCAAAACATGTCAGGCGGGCCAAGCGAGTACATGGCTTCTTGGTTTATTCCGTAAAAGACCACACAAAAAAAAAGGCCTACTTGCGCATTGCGCAAGTAGGCCTTTTTTAAGCCCACGACAGCCTAGAACCGCTTTACCAAAGCGCCTTAACTTACCCCAACTCCAAAAACACCAACCCCCAGAACTCCGGCGCATCAACAGCAAATGCCGCTGTGTGCCCTCGGTCAGTGATCTCGAAATCAAAAGGCAGTTCAAGCGGATGCCCGCCATTGTCTGGCGAAGCCATCCACACAGAGCAAGGCTTGTGGTCGACTTGGACTGCAAACCTTAAAGCTCCGCCAGAAACGGGCTGCTTCTTGCCAGCGTTCCAGGAGTCATCATTGCCCAGCAGGTTGATGATGGAAATCACTTTTCTCGATTCGTTTTCCCGCAAGGTCAGCCAAATGGTGTCGGCTTGTCCGTCAGGGCTCCAGGCTGGGCCGGAATACCGGTATTCCTGGTTGTCCCCTCCTATATGGGTGAAGCTGATGTCTTCGAGAGAAGGATCGAAGAAAAGCTCTTCGTAGCGGACTGAAAAATCAAAATATTGGCGCAGGACAAAAACCTGTTGCTCTTTGAGCAAAATATGGTCAACGTAATACCCCTGTGTCAGGACAGCGTCTCGCTCGCCTATGAGCAGGTTGGTGGCCCCGTTTGAAGCCGTGGCCGCCAGAAGAAGCCTGGCTGAGTTGAGCGCCTGGTCTGGATCGCCAGTCCGAAATGGCGCGAGGTACGCCGCTAGAACAACGGTTTTTGAGTTGTTGCATGAAAGCCTGGCATCCAGGATGATCTGCCTGATGTGAGAGTACCTGCTATATGGATCCCAAACTTCAATGTATATAGCGTCCTGGGGAGCGTTTGCCACAGGGCGGACAGGCCAGTTTCCCACGTTGTTAAAGATAAGGCGGGCTTCTTTCAGGGTTTCGCGGGTTTCTTCGATCAGGGAGGCGAATTCATGGGAAAGGCGGATGCTGTTTCCCTGCGAGTCAAAGGCGGTTTTGGGATAGCCGTAGGTATCCATGTGAATTCCGTCAAACCCGATTTCAAGAACGGCTCTCTCGTACTGCCCTATTATGCGCTTTCTCCAGGGACAGCTTGAAGCGATATTCATGATGCAAAAGGTGTTGATAAAAATGTGGGGGTCTCCTGCGCTTGTATATAAGCCCCAGTCTCTATGCTTTTCGTAAAAGGGCTTTGAAGCGGCGTAAATTGCGCCATAGCC
>JAISWZ010000715.1 GCA_031270945.1 Clostridiales bacterium
TCTGGTTTCACAGCAACCTCCGGCCTCGGCCCTGAGACAGGCTTAGCAACAGCATTTATCTTAGGCTTCTCTGCTTCTGGTTTCACAGCTTCCGGTTTCACTACAACCTCAGGCCTTGACTCAGATTTCGGTCTTGCCGCATCAGGCTTTGCGCCTGCCTCCAGATTCATGCCAGCCGTCGGTTTTTCCGCTTCTGGATTTGCCCAAGCTTTCGGCGCAGCCCCAACTTCCGGTTTTACTTTTGCTTTCTGCATAACCTCAACTTTCGAAAACACTGCAACCTCTGGCCATACCCATGGCCACATCGTAGTCTTCATGATCACTTCTATTTCAGACTCTATCGCTATCGATTCTATCTCCGGCCTTGTTTCTATCACTTCTATGTCGTCTATCACTTCTATACCAGGCCTTGCCTCTATCGCCGCAACACCAGGTTCCTTCACGGCTTCTGTCAGAGGCTTTGCGGTTGCCTCTACCATAGGCTTCTCAATTGCTTCTATCTTAGGCTTCTCAACAGGCACTATCATAGGCTTCTCTATAGGCGCAGTCATGGGCTTCTCAATTGCCTCTATCTTTGGCTTCTCAACAGGCTCTATCCAAGACCCTTCAACAGGCTCTATCCAAGACCCTTCAACAAGCTCTACCCTAGGCTTCTCAACGGCCTCTATCTTTGGCCTTGCAATTGCCTCCATATCAGCCTTTGCAACAGGCTCTATCTTAGGCTTCTCAACAGCGTTGATCTCAGGCCTTTCAACGCTCTCCGGCTTCATCGCCGCCTTAGGCTTTCCAACACTCTCAGACTTTTTAACAACCTTAGGCTTTCCAGTAACCTTCGCTTTTCCGGCAACCTTGGGCTTTGCAGCAGCCTTCGCTTTTCTAGCCGCCTTCGCTTTTCCGGCAACCATTGCCTTCTCCAGCTCCTTGCCCATCTTTGAATCCTTCGCATAAAACTTTCCTTGCGTATCCACGATCCCTTCTATCTTCCCGAATAGGAGGCTGTGCTTGACAACGAGTCTTTTCCCGTCTATCCATCCGGTTGGCCCCACGTCCAGATACTTGGGGCTGACTTTCCAGTTCCCCTTCGTGTCTATAAAGCCGTACAAGCCGTTGCACTTGACGCAAGACAGGCCTAAGTTCGGATCAAAGGCGGTGGCGGATTGGATCCCCGTGAGCTTGTCCGCAAAAAGTGTCTTCCCTTTGCTGCTTATGAAATAGGCGCGCTTGGCTCCCACGTTCACTGCGGCTATCCCTTTGTAGAACAGGGAAATCGTGGTGTAGTTGTGGGCCATCGTAAAAAGCTCTTTGGATTGGGTGTTGAAAAAGTAGCTTCGGCAGATGATGTCCCCAATAGCCTCTCCATACTTGAACGAGTCCTCCTGGAAAATCAGGATATTGTCGTTGAATGACTGGAAGTTCAAGTGGTACTTGCTCTTGTAAACCATCATCCCGACATGGGTGATCCGGTTGAAATAGTAAAGAAAGCAAAACTCGCCTTCAAATATGCTCGTGAACTTGTGGTTCGCGTTTCCGTTAACCCAGTTTGGTTTTCGCGTACGCATGAGTTTTGCCCCTTTCTCGTTTGATAAATGCAGGAACAAACGCTATATGTAAACACTGGAATAAAGCTATATGTAAACGCTGGAATAAACGCTATATGTAAACTCTGGAACAATTGCTATATATAAAAGAGTTTTTGGCGAAAGGATGCATGGATTTTGGGGGCACCTTTAATGAGCTTTAAGGAAAAAAATATTTAGTACCGGATATAGATTTTGTATCATTTTAAAACAAAAAGCATTATAATACAACGAGTCACGCGGCAAGCGCTTGGTCTGCGCCTCCCCTAGCTTTCGACATAATAATTTTAGTGCAAATCCAGACAAATTACAACAGGAAAAATAAAAAAATAGCAATAAAAGTGGTTTGGAAAGAATGTCGGCATAATTGCGACCTGTTGATCGAACGGTATTACAAACGAACGGTATGATTTAAAATTTGCTTATAGCTAGCGGGAGCAGCCCGACTGGT
Organism: Clostridiales bacterium; assembly: GCA_031270945.1. Taxonomy (GTDB): domain Bacteria; phylum Bacillota; class Clostridia; order Lachnospirales; family WQUN01; genus JAISWZ01. Next base: position 2,029 of record JAISWZ010000715.1, read on the forward strand.
CGACCCCGCAAAAGGCCGGATGCTGGGCATCCGGCCTTTTGATAGGGTTTTGAAAAAGGGGTTTACTTGAGAAAGATTTCTTGGCTAAGCGCATATCCCAAAATTAAATTTATGGCTATTACTCGCAGAAGCCCGAGCAAAAGTCGCCAATTTAGGATTTTTGGGATATGCTCAAAGAGCTTGTGCAAAATATGCGCCGCTCTCCTACAGTGTCGCCATCACCTCAGCCAGCCTCCTGGCTGCGCTTTTAAGCGTCTGAAAAGGGTTCAGGTAAGACAGCTTTGCGGCGTCAAGCCTCAGGTAGAAATCCGCCAGCTGGTCCAGGATCAGCAGGTTTTGCGCCGCAGAGAGATCCAGCTTTGCGTTGTAGGTGAGCATGTTGTTGTAGTCAGCCTCGTATTCCGGCTCCAGATAAGTGTCAAAGCCCGGGTACTCGTTGAGCTTGAAGGCGTCGTTCTCGTTTAGCGGCATGCTGGAGATCCACTGAAGGTCTATCGAGGTTTCACCTCCCTCTTCAGCAGAGAGCCTGGACATGGAGACCTTTGAGCCGTAGTGCTCTATCCCGTTTGCCCAGATCCGCCGCACTGTCACTTTCCTCATTCCCTTGAGAGGGATCTCTGTCTTGATCCTCTCCCGCCTCTCATTGGCTTGTCCAATGGATATCCTGTCCTCGAACTTCATGTTCAGCTCGCATGAGGGATCGTCGTCCATCAGGAGGAGAAAGTCCCAGCCGTTCTTCCGGCAGATGTCCATGACGGCGTCAGTGGCAAGACCTGGTCCAGCCAGTATGCATATGGGTTGGCTGGCGTGCCAGCAGGCCATGTCTTTGGCCAAAGATCCGAAGGCTTTGCTGTAGCGCTGGGTGTCGCAGGCGTCTTCCATTATGGTGCTGGCAAGGCACAGCTCCAGGAAGTGGCGCTTGTGGCTGAAAACCTGCGCGTCTGATCCGTAGTCGAAGCAGTCGCTCAGAATTATGCTTGCCTCTAGGCAGGGGTGGAAGTATACTGGCTTAGACCCATCGCCGTTTACCGCCTCGACGCAGCAGCTGCAGTGGGGCTGGGAGAACCCAGCGGCTCGGTGGGACGCCACCTTGACCAGCCATTTTCCCTTGAACCTAAACTTCTTCAGCGCGAAGCGCTTCGTGAGATCCGTCTGGAGGCGCTTGCGGATCCCCGAGATCTGGGATGGATCCATGAAGGCTAAGCGCCTGGCCGCGTCTCCGCAACGGGCCATGCATTCACCCTCGTTTGCCTCAATCGCCCGTATGGCCTCGCTAAGGCACCGGTCTTGGTCAAACTCCCGGAGCTCCCCGTTGGCTTCGAGCGCCGCCGCGCTCCGAAGTATCAAAGCGTAAGCAGCGCTTTCCAGCTCGTAAACCAGCAATCCCGCCTCAGAGGCAGGGGCTTTCCTGCTTTTAAGAGTTTTCGCGGCGCTCCGGGCGAACTGCTCCAAGCACCTTCCTCTTATGTACCTTGGCTCCGTAGGCTTTGAGCCTTTGCGCTTGTCCTTGTCTTGCCGTTTCCTGCTAAGCAGATCTGAATCCATTTCAAAGCCCCTTTCCGGCTGTTGCTTGGAGACTTATAGTATGGTATCTTGTTATGGCGGCTAGCATGTCCCGATATTTTTGGCGCTGGAAAAGCCTATGACTTTTCCTGTGCCTTTGCGCTATATTGAGGATATGCATTAATAAAAAAACGATTTTAGCGCAAACCGCCAATATTTATCATAAAACGTGGGCTGGCAAAACAATCCAGTAGATTTATTATATCAAATTTCTCTGGAAAAAGAAATAGGTTAGGAGGAGCATATGAACGACAAAAAACTGCATACGCCTGGCGGATTCAAGGATCTGCTGCCGGAAGAGCTTGTCTTCAAGCAGACCTTGGCGAAAAATATTGAAGAAGTTTTCAGGCTTTCAGGCTACCTCCCTGTGGAAAGCCCCATGCTAGAGTACGTTGACGTATTCGAGGGAAAAGGTTCGACAAGCCCTAAGCATATGTACCGGTTTATCGACAGGGACGGAGACACTTTGACGCTCAGGAGCGACATGACGCCCCCCATAGCCAGGATCGCCGCTACCTGCTACGCCAAGGAAGACGCGCCCATGCGCTTCTGTTACACAGCCAAGGCGTTCAGGTGCCAGGAGTCATACAAGGGCAAGGCCGGAGAGTTCACTGAAAGCGGAGTGGAGCTAATAGGGGCCGGAAACGCCTTGGCAGACGCTGAAGTGGTAGCCCTGGCCATAGACAGCCTTCTGTCCGTAGGCCTCACAGACTTCAGAATAGATTTGGGAGAAGTAGGGTACCTTCTTGGCATACTTGAAGAGTCAGGCCTTAATCTCCAAGAGCAAGCGGATGCCAGCGAGCTCCTGGCCAAGCGCAACTTCGCCGCCCTGGAAACCTTTTTATCCAATAAACCCAACCTTAATCCAAGCGCCAGGGAGGCGCTCACCGGCCTCCATTCCCTTATAGGCGGCTTCGAGATCCTAGAAAAGGCCAGATCCCTAACCCAAAGCCCAAGAGCCCTGAAAGCCTTGGATTCCCTAAAAGAGCTCAAGACTGTCCTAGATGACTACGGCACCCAAGACCGGATCCTCTTTGACCTGGGAATGACCGGGCACTTGAATTACTACACTGGCATACTTTTTCAAGGGTATGCTAGAGGCATAGGCTTTTCTGTCTTGGATGGAGGCAGGTACGACAAGCTCCTTGAGATGTTTGGCATTTCCCTCCCTGCCGTAGGCTTCGCCCTAAAGATCGACAACCTGGCCAGCGCCCTCTCTGGCGCAAGCCTCCAGACCAAAGAGAAGCCAACTCTCCTGGCCTTCTCCCCCTCCGGAAGAAAAGCCGCCCTGGCTGTCGCCAGGTCATTGCGCAAACAGGGTGTGGTGCTGGAGACTAGCCTGGAACAAGACAAAACTCTCGAATGGCATGTGGATAACGCCGCCAAGCGAGGAAACCCAGGCATTCTTTATTTCGATGGCGGCAAGGCGATCCTCTGGGACATGAAAGAGAACATAGGGCGGGACTATGAGTCGGATATTTTAAAGGAGTTCATGCCAAGCGATGTAACGCCAAGCAAGTAACGCGCAGTGATTTTTAGGCCAGGTTTCAGGCCAAACAATCAAGGGGGCAGCCATGAGAAAAGTTGACGCGCTAAGGCTGATTCATGATTGCGCAATCGTATACAGCAATACCCTGGCCAATAGATCCTTCGTGTTCACGGGGATTGCCAATGGCCAGGCGATCCGACCCGAAGTCCTGTTCCGCCCCCAGAGCTTCATGCACCTGGCGGGGGTCAAGGCAGACAGCTTTACAGGCAGAACGTTCTTTGATGCTATAATAAGCAATAGGTTAGGTGTGGATGACTTCTCCCTTGTGGAGAACGGAACCGCAGAACTTAAGCTCAGGGCTATGCTCTTTCTGATAGACATATTGAGCAGAGCCAGGATGCTTGGGTTTTCAAACAACGATCTGGTTGTTGCAGACAAGCTCGCCAAAAGCGAATGCTCAGCGGTGCGCTTTATAAAGGTCAAGGATCACTACGAGCCTTGCGAGACGATTAGAGGGAATTTAAGCAGAGTTTTCCCGGAGCTGAGCAGGTATAGGGTAGTAGAGGTCTCCGCCAAGAAAGCATATGATGGTGAAAGTGAAGAGATATTTTATATCGATGCGCAGCGGTGCCCGCTAGGATAACCGGGTTTTGTTGGAAAAGAAAGGCTTTCGGGTTGGAATGAGATACGCAAGCGCTATCACGACTAACCCTCTAAAATAAGCATGACCAAGTTTTGCACTTTGCTAACACCAAAAATGACCTTACCCAGGTATTACCTTTGCTAACTCAAAAAATAAGCTTGCCCAAGTTTTGTCACTTGACGAAATCCCCAAAACATGATTAAAATGAAGCTGGTGGGCTGACACCATAGGCGGAACGCGGCATTAGAAGCGTATTGCTTTTAATCCCCCTCCAAGGACTCGCCGCGTTTGCGCAGAATAATCCGAAAAACAAGCCGGATGCATGACGCCGGACAGTTGGCAGGCAACCAAAAAACCTGATACTTCCCGGACTTCGGGTGCCGGGCTGTTGGCGGACAACGAAAAAATCAGCCACTCGGTAGAGGGGCGACAGTTCTGCGGGGCTGTGCCCCCCTGCCGACATGTTTGGGGTAGGGGAGTTGCGAGGGTTGGGATACGCGCGGTTGGGAAAGACTGAGAGGGCGCAAGAGTGATGGGATGACGAAAAAGGCAGACACAAGAAAGGCTATCCAATCTAAATGAGTTGGCGTAACAACATATGACAAGCTAAATTTCCTGGCATCCAGGCCTCCCACGAGCCAACCCCCGGTCAATCGAGCCCGATTAAACCCAAATTTGCAAGCCCTTTAAATTGTCGAAATATTGATAAAACTTGATAATATCCAAAATCCAAATCCCAAATTCCAACGCCGAACCCCCCCAAGCCATAAAGCCATGTCGATAAGCAACCCCTCTTGACCAGATCTCCAATAAAGGATATAATCAATGACACAAGCCTATTCGCCAGAAACAGCCGGAGATGTCAGCTTTCAATCCCTCCATCCTGGCGTCGTAAACTGCCTTAAATCGACAAGCTTGAGAGAGGAGCAACGTCTTGCCCAGCATCAGCAACACATATATAAAGCCTAGCCAGCTATCGGAAAGCGACATCATTGCAACCCCCTGCCTTGACCTGACCGACCCCGAATACGCGGGAGGAACATCGATTAGCTCAGGCACCCTGCCCAAATGGGAGCTGTTCGGCGGCAGGTGGATGGTAAAGCGGCAAACCATAGGTACATGCGATTGGGCCAATGAGGTTTTGGTCTATAGGTTTTGCAAAGCCGCAAATATCCCATGCGCCGAGTACTATCCCGTAGATATCAGGTATCTCGACTTTTCGGACCAGGGCTCCGTAAATCCCACAAATCGCGTAAATTTCATGAATCCTGCAAAGCCCGCAAATCCTGCCAATACTATAAACTCTGCAAAACCCGTAGAATGCAAAGCCGTCCTAACAAAGATATTTCCCGCCAACCTGGAGCACTACAAGAACGTGCGAGCGTATTACAGGTTTGGCTCAAACAACGACCAGATCATAGACTTCTTGGACAGGTTCCCGAGATGCGCCCAGCCCTATTTTGACCTCCTGCTGGTGGACTATATATTTAACCAGGAAGACCGGCATTCCAACAACTTTGGCATAACGGGAGACGGGTTAGCCCCAATCTTTGACTCGGGAGCGTGCTTGTTTTACAGGGGTTCTGACTCAGACCTGCCCGATTCTCTTGATACAACACGCCCGGTCTTCCAGACCTCCAAGTTTAAGGTCTTAGGCAAGCCCATGGACAGCTACATAAAAGAGTTCCTGGGTTACGGCTATGACGTCCAGCTCAAGCCGCTCCCAAATATCCCAGAACTGCTGATCGACTTAAAAGGCCTGTACTCAGAGAATCGCCTAACGTTTATCCGTTACTTTCTTGAAAAGAGGTGCGAAGATGCAAGAAAGATTTTTGATGAAGCACGAGAAGGCTGAAAAGCCGATAGGCATTCTCACCGCCAACCTGGACGACATGTCCTTTGGCTTCGAAGAAAACCCCGAATACGATAACGAAAAGCCATTTTTCCTAAGAAAAGATTTCGCCATCCCGTTCGAGGAGGTCTTGAAAATCTGGGTGCTAAACAGAGCGCCAGAGCCGGACTACGAGTTCATCGAATGCCTGGTGGAGAAGGCAGGGCTCAAAGAGTATGACGCCTATGGGTTTTTCAAGTATAACAAGGGCAGGTACATTTCGGATAGGTTTTACTTTGAGGCGTTGGATTAGAGCGGTTCTATCGGTCTTGCTTTGCTCCGCTTGAAGCAGATTCACTCAGGCTCCGCATTTGCCGGTCTTACAAGAAAAGTCTCTTTGCTCCATGCTTTCCCCGCTTCTAAAAACCAAACTCGCTATCATAACTCGCCTTTTCCAAAAAACTACCAAACCAAGTCGTTACAGTAACCTCGTTTCCATTGACCAAGCGTTAGATAAAGGATATAATCAAAGGCGTGAAAAATGCCTCCGCCAGAAAGCTTGGTCCTACATTCCAGGATGTTTCCTGATACACGGCCGGAGCCATTTCGCTCTGGCTTTTTGCATTGCAAAAGCTCTGGCCTTATAGCATCGCAAAGCTCTGGCTTTTTTTACATCGCAGCTTTGCCTTCATGCATTGCCATAGCCACTTGCCTTTTGCACTGCAACAAAATCTTATTATTAGCCGCGAGCTTCGGAGGGTGGAGATGAGGTTTTTGACATTCGCGCTGGCCAAAGGCAGACTTGCCGACAACGCCATGCGCCTTTTCAAGGAGATAGGGATTGGAGAGGAAAATCTCTGTGAGGAGATGAAGAGCTCCAGGAAGCTCGTTTATGTTGACGAGACTAGAGGGCACAAGTTTTTCCTGGC
>JAISWZ010000522.1 GCA_031270945.1 Clostridiales bacterium
GGAGTCCAGCCTTTGGCCATGGGTGCCACAAATCCGGAACTTGCACAGGCGCTGGGCGCTGACATGGTGTTCTTTAACGGATACTCGACTGCCCCTGAGGCAAGCCAGCCAGGGCTTCGGATTGCCGGATTCGACGAGACGGGATTTCATTCAGAGCAGTACAGGATTCCCCAGATGAGAAAGCTGGTTGATGTTCCCATAGGGGTATACCTGGAGTGCGGAGCGGAGCGGGATAAGTCCAATCCTTTTGGGCTTGTCAGAAAAGACCGGATAGCCAGCTCCGAAAACCTGGAGAAGATACTGGAGGAGAAAGCGGACTTCGTTGTTCTGGGCGGAAATCCTGGAACAGGAACGAAGTTTGACTCTATCCTGGAAGCGACAAAAACCGCCAAGCAAGTGCTGGGAGATCAAATGCTCATATTCTCGGGCAAATGGGAAGACGGGGCTATTGAGCCTGTGATCGGGGATCCGATCCGCCCCCAGCAATTCTACAAAGATTACATCAAGCAATTGATAGACGCTGGCGCTGACTGCATTTGCATGCCTATGCCAGGAAGCCGCTGGGCCATTGACGTGGCATGCATACGGGAACTGGTTTTGTTTGTCCACCAAAACGGCGCGTTGGCCATGACTTTCCTGGATGGAACCGTTGAGGGCGCAGACGAGGACACAGTGCGGCAGTGCTCCCTTTGGAGCAAGCAGGCTGGAGCTGACATTCACGCGATAGGCGACGCTGGCCACAGCGGAATGAGCGCTCCGGAGAACATATACAGGATGTCTGTCACGATAAAAGGGCGTGACAAAACATGGGAGAGAATGGCGGCATCCAGAAGGTGAGAGACAGGCTCCTGTGCCCGAGCATGATGTGCGCTGACTTTGAAAAGCTGGGGCAGGAAGTTCGGGAACTGGACGCTGGAGGGGCTGACATATTCCATTGCGACATAATGGACGGCTCTTTCGTGCCCAACATGGCGTTGGGGCTTCCGGATGTATGCTGCGTCAGAAAAAACACAAGAAAGCTTGTAGATGCGCACCTTATGATCGAAAATCCAGGATCCAAGCTGGAGTGGTTCATTAAGGCAGGTTGTGATATATTGTATATGCACCCGGAAAGCGAACGCTTTGCGGCAAGGGCATTGACGCAGACGCGCCAGGCCGGCCGGAAGGCTGGCCTGGCAATCAGCCCGGGAACAAGCCTGGAGACAGTCAGCGAACTTTTGGAGATCAGCGACTATGTGCTGGTGATGGCGGTAAGCCCAGGATTCGCGGGGCAAAGGTTCATGGACTTTGTCATGGCGAAGATACGGCGGCTAGCGTCTTGCGATCACAGCTTCAAGATCCTGGTTGACGGAGCATGCGGGCCTGAGAAGATAAAAGAGCTGTCGGCTCTTGGAGTTGACGGGTTTGTCCTTGGAACAAGCGCGCTTTTCGGGAAAAGCAAAAGCTATAGCGATCTGCTTTTGGATCTAAGAATATCCCAAACATAATTTTATGGCACCTGGGATATGCGCTAAGGAGCGGTTAGGATGAAACTTGCCATAGGCAATGACCATGTGGCGATAGAGCTTAAAATGGCCATAAAGTCTTATTTGGAAGAAAAGGGCATAGAAGTCTTGGATGTTGGAACCAACAGCCCGGAACGGTTTGACTATCCGATTAGCGGCATAAAGGTCGGGCAATTGGTGGCTGAGGGGCAGGCGGACGGAGGCGTCTTGATCTGCGGCACAGGGGTAGGCATATCCATTGCCGCAAACAAAGTGAAAGGCGTCAGGGCTTGCGTATGCAGCGAGCCGTATTCGGCTTCAATGTCAAAGCGGCACAACAACTCAAACATCATAGCCTTTGGCTCAAAGGTTGTAGGGGTTGAGCTTGCGAAGATGATAGTTGACGCCTGGCTTGGCGCGGAGTACGAAGGAGGGCGGCACCAGGCCCGGCTTGACATGATAGCAAGGATTGAGGAATAGCGGCCGCAATGTTTCGCATTTGGAGACAGATCTCGGGAGTGGTAATGATGCAGGAGTTTGAGTATACGATAAAAGACCCGATAGGGATCCACGCGAGGCCGGCCGGAGGGCTTGCAAGGCTTTGCAAAGGCTTCAAGAGCGCTGTTGTCTTCAAAAAGGGAGACAAGGCCGCGTCCGGAAACAAGCTCATAGCTCTTATGGCTATGGCCGTGAAGCAAGGAGACACTGTAAGGGTGGCGGCTGAGGGGCCTGATGAGGGAGAAGCGATCACAGAGCTTGAGAAATACTTCAAGGAAAATCTTTGATATTACCAACCTCAGGCAGGAGGATTGATATGCAAATTTCTGCGGAAGACATCATTATGAACCTTGTAACCAATGGCGGGGATGCGAGATCCAAGGCCATTGAGGCTATAAGGGAAGCGAGAGCCGGAAATTTCGCGGAGGCTGACAGGCTAATGTCCGAAAGCCGGGAATCGTCAAATGCCGCCCACAGGTTTCAGACACTTCTTATGCAGACGGAAATGGACGAGAGCCATCCGCAAAAAGTTGAAGTCAGCCTCTTGATGGCGCATGGGCAGGATCACTTGATGAACGCTTTGACAGTGCAAGACCTCGCAATAGAGGTGATAGAGATCCTCAGGGAGCGAAGCCGATAAGGCATAAGCCAGGAGGGGTAAGCATGCTCTCTGTTGATTTGACGCAAAAGCCCGATCTCAAGCAATCCCTGACCCTGGAACAGCGGCAGTCTCTGGCAGTTTTGCTTATGGGAAACCAGGAGCTTGAGCAGCACTTGAAAACCCAGCTTCTTGACAATCCGTTTCTGGAAGAGGCTTATCCAGCTGGCGCGATAGCTGAAGATGTCCCTGAGCATGAGCATGAGCTTGATAGCGACATAAAAGACTCGCTTGCGCCTGAGCTTGACTTTTTGGGGCATGCCGCGATTGAAGGCTGCCAGGCGCATCTTCTGACCCTCGCTGACAGGCTTGCCGCCCAGCTAGGGGAAATGGCGCAAAATGATCGCATGAAAAGGGCGGGGCTTGCGATTATCGGGATGCTGGATGATGACGGATTCTTCAGGTGCGATGCCGATTGGCTGGAAGAGAAGCTGGGCTGGCCAAAGGGGTTGGCGGAAAGGGCGCTTGCGCTTGTTCAGAGCTTGGATCCTCCTGGCATAGCCGCGCGGGATCTAGAGGAGTGCTTGAGGCTGCAACTAGAGAAAAAA
>JAISWZ010000637.1 GCA_031270945.1 Clostridiales bacterium
CCAAAATTCCGAAATGGCACCGGAAAAATCCTGGCGAATGCTTCAACTAGTTTGCTCGGGCTTCTGCGAGCAAACACCCGGATTTTTCCGGTGCCTCGGATATAATTTTGGGATATGCTCCAAGCGCCCGATTGAAAAACAATCGGGCGCAACGCTAGAGATAAAAACAAAAATATAAACATCAAAAAGAGCGATTTTGGCGAAAGGATAACTTTCGCCCTAAACGGGGGATAAAACATGAAAAAAGGAATCGCGGCTTTAGCCGCTTTCTTGTTATGCGGCGTTATCGCAACGCAGGCTTTGGCTGCGCAAACGCTTTACGGGATCACGGAATACAGGCAGATCTCCAAGGGGGTAACCTACGAAGGGCGCAAGCTGGTGACAGATGAGGGGCTGCTTGACATTAACATATTGAGGATGCCGGTTTCCGACCCCTACATAAAGTTGAGGCCGGTTGAGTCGAAGACGGAGTACGGCTTGAGGGAAACCCTGACAGACCTGCTTGGCGCAAGCGGCGCCATAGCAGGGGCAAACGCCAGCTTTTTTGGAACTTCAAGCGGCTACGCCGCGCCTTTTGGCTCCATCGCCAAAGACGGAAAGCTGGTTTCCGTTTCAGCCGAGCACAATGACGACGGCAACAGCTTTGCGACCTTTGTCATAGGGGAGAGCAACACGCCTTACATGACATTCTTGAAAACCGAGATAAAGTTTATAAACGACGGGAAAGCGAACATGGAAGTCCATTCCATAAACAAGATTACGGACATGATATTTCCCGTGGCGGTGACAAAAGAGGCGATGGCTGACACAAGCGACCTTGACGCCAGGTTTCCGGATCTTTACAAGGTGATGGTGAACACGGGGTTCATAGTCAGGCTTACTACGGACACTGTGCGGATACCTGACAACGGGTTTGTGGTTTTGATCCAGAAGGCTTCGACAGAGTATTACTCGAAGTTCTTCAAGGTAGGGCAAAGCGCTTCCCTGGTTTTGAACACGCCGGGCATTGACTATTCAAAGGTGCAAGCCGCGATAGGCGGAGGCGGGATACTGGTCAGGGACGGAGTAGCGGTGGCTGAGGGAACCGTTGTGGCAGGGCGGCAGCCCCGCACGGCGATAGGCGTGAACAGGGAAAACACCCAGATAATCATAGCTGAAGTGGATGGCAGGACACACTCCATTGGGATGAATCCCTTGGAGATGTCAAACCTTATGATCTCTCTTGGAGCGTACCAGGCGATGAACCTGGACGGGGGAGGGTCAAGCACAATGGCCGTAAGGGGGCTAGACGGAGGGTACAGCGTAGTCAACACCCCTTCTGACGCGGCCCAGAGAAAGATAATAAACGCTATAGGAATTTTTGAGAACGCGCCAGGCGGACCATTGGCGTACCTGAACGTGAAAGCGCCTAGCCCGATTCTGGTAGGAAGGCCGTTCAAGCTTGAAGTGACAGGAATGGACGAGTACGGGCACCCCGTATTCATTGACCAGAACCTGTTGAACATAACCTTTGACGATCCCCTGGGCGCATGGAGCCAGGGATATTTCGCGCCAAGCAGGGAAGGGCTTTTGGAGTACACGGTATCCTACAATGGCGCTTACGCCAAGAGCGGAAAGCTGGTGGCGGAGCTTTTGTCGGAAGCCAGGGCCAACGTCAGCGAGGTTAGGCTTCTTCCCGGAGGGACGCAGGAGCTGTCTTTCACGGTAGTGGGAAACAGCGGAACATCCATGGCTTCGCCGTCTAGCCCATCGTTTAGGGTAGTGCCTGAAGATTTGGGACGGATCGAGGAAGGCTCGTTTATCGCAGGAGCAGAAGGAACTGGATACATCCAGTGCTCCGTTGCAGGATTGGGCCTTTACATTCCCGTATACATCGGCCATTTGGAAGCTGTTACAGGGGAAGACGGAATAGCCTTTGACAAGCTGGTGTACCCGGAGCTTTCAGTAGAGCTGCCAGAAAGCACAAAGGCGAAAGATCCTTGGCAGGGATGGCTTGGGACGGATGCGCCGGAAGGATCTTTTGACATAACGATTTTGGGAAACACCATGCCCCAAAGCGGGGGTTTTCCTGAAAACATAGGCTCAGCGCAAGCTTCGATTCAGGCAAACTTGTGGAAGACAAGCAGGGCTTTGTTTGTTGGCGCAAGCGACTACCCGGATCCGGAAGTCCCGTATTACAGATGGAACCCTTCTTATGTCAGGCACGCGCAGGGGGACATCTCGATACTGCAGATGAGCGCCGCAAACGGAACTCTCTACGGGTCAAACACTGACCAGTGGAGAAATTTCGTCAACGATTCCCAGTTCGCGAAATTTGTGATAGTCGAGCTGGACCTGAACCCTTTCAACTTCTCCCAGAAGAAGGAGTTTGAGCTGTTCCACAACGCGCTGAAGTCCCTGAGGGACGGAAACAGGCAGGTCATTGTTGTCTCGGTTCAGGGAACTTCAACCACCGCGACTACCAAGGACGGGATCAGGTACATCAACCTGGGAAGGCTTTGGACTGACTCAAACGCGCTCAATCCTTCCTTTGCGATATTAAGATTGCGGTTCAGTGGCAACAATATGGAGTATGAGCTCCAAAGGCCGGAATTCTAATTGCCATTGAGTTTTAGCGAGATGCGCGTATCCTTCGAGGTGCCTGATGCCCAAGAAAACAGCAGCAATCAGAACAGCCGCCGCAATGATGGCGATAACCCTGTTGGGCAAGGCTTTGGGGCTGCTAAGGGACAGCCTGGCGGGATCCTACTTTGGAACCCAGTCTGTGGAGGGAGCGGCTTTCAACTTCGCCTCCACCCTGCCCAGAAACCTTTTGGACTTCATGTTCGCTTCAGCCATATCCGCAAGCTTCATACCCCTGTTTAACGAGGCCTTGGAGAAGGACGGGAAAAAGGCGGCCATGGATCTGGGAAGAAGCTTCATGTCCCTGATATTCTTCCTTTCGACAGCGGCAACCGCCATATGCATTATTTTCGCTGAGCCGATGGTGGCGCTGTACGCGGGGAAGAATGTCGAGACTGTGCCTATAGCGACAGAGCTGGCTCGGATCATGTTTCCAATCATAATAGTCAGCTGCCTGGCGTTCTCATCCACCGGGATACTGCAGTCTCTTGGTGAGTTCAACATTCCCGCCGCCATGGGGCTGGCATGCAACATAGTGATAGTTGGATACTTCTTTCTTTTCATGGACAGGTTCGGGGTTCGGGGGCTTAGCTGGGCCTACTTGGCTGGCTGGGCAATGCAGATGGTTATCCAGATCCCGTTTCTTTTGAAAGAAGGGCACAGCTTCATTCCTCGCATTGACTTCAAGGACGAGCGGCTTAAGCGGATAGGGATTTTGATGCTGCCGGTCATGGCCAGCTCTTGGGTTGCGCCTGTGAACAGCCTGGTCAACGGAAAAGCGGCGCTAATGGACGCCAACGGCGTGGCGTCGTACAACGCAGTCATGTACGCCAACACCCTGCACTCTGTGATAAGCGGCGTTTTTGTCCTGACAGTCTCAAACATAATGCTTCCCAGGTTTTCGTCTTTGGCGGCCAGGCATGAGGAGGGCGAATTCAGGGACAGCCTTTCTGACTCCCTTAAGGTCATACTGTTTATTACGATCCCCATGGCGCTTGGCTTGGCTGCGCTTAGCGGGCCTTTGGTAAGCCTTGTTTACGAGAGGGGCAACTTCAACGAGATCTCAACCAGGCTTACCGGAAGCGCCCTTGCTTACTTTTCTTTAGGGATGCCAGCGTTCGGGGCCATGACCATATTGTCGAGAGGCTTTTTTGCCATGCAGGAGGGAAAGACGCCAATGCTCGCGGGGTTTGCGGCGATGGCGGCCAACTTTGCCCTGAGCTTCGCCCTGGTTCCTTACATGGGGCCTGGCGGTCCCGCTTTGGCTTCATCTGTGTCAATGGCGGTCGCGGCTTTATGGATGGGCATATCCATGTCTAGAAAGCTGAAAGGGTTTGCAAATAAAAAAAGCTTGATTGAAATAGGCAAGTCCCTGATAGGCGCGATTGCCTGCGCGGGCGCGGCGCTTGCGCTTGAGAGGGCGCTTTCAGGGATCGGAAACGGCTTGCTGATAAAACTTGTTTGCCTGGCCGCTTCTGCCGGGGTTGGGGTTTTAGCTTATGTTGGGGTGACACTTTTGCTCAGGCAGGAACAGGCGGCGGCAATGGTTAAAATGATTAAAGCGCATCCCAAATTTAAAAACGGGATGCGCTAGGGCTCTCAGGAGGCGCAAAGTTGGCTGACACTAACTACAAAGTGCTAATGGCCATGATGTCAATGGACATAGGCGGGGCTGAGACGCATGTGCTGGAACTTTGCAAGGCTTTGAGAAAAAGCGGGGTGGAAGTGCTGGTGGCCTCAAACGGAGGCACATACGTGCCAGCGCTTGAAGCCGCTGGGATCAGGCATTTCAAGGCCCCCATGCACAACAAGAAGATAAGCTCGATTTACAAGTCATACAAAGTCTTGGCTGGAATTATTGAAGAGCATGAGATTTCCCTGGTGCACGCGCACGCCAGGATCCCGGCGTTCATCTGCGGGCTTTTGAAGAGGACCAGGAGCTTCAGGTTTGTCACGACAGTGCACTGGGAATTCACCCTGAGCTTCCCCTGGAACCTGCTTTCAAACTGGGGAGAGCGGAGCTTGGCTGTAAGCGACGACTTGAAGAGGTATCTGGAGAAAAGCTACAAGGTTCCTGAAAGCAACATCCGCTTGACAATAAACGGGATAGACACGGAGACCTTCAAGCCTGGGGAAACCCCGGGATTTTTGGAGGGGGTTCTGGAAGAGACGGAGCTTGCGCCTCTGGGGATCCGGGTTTTGCACGTGAGCCGAATGGATCGGAAGGTCAATCGGACAACCTACAAGATAATGGAAGCGGTGGCGACACTTCGGGAAGAGTTCCCAAACATCCAGCTGATCATTGTAGGAAGCGGAGACGACATTGACGGGATCAAGGATGAAGCCAAGAAAAGGAACGCCAAGGCGGGAGAGAAGTATATAGCCGCTGTGGGAAAGCGGCTTAACGTGGCTGAGTACCTGAAGATAGGAATGGTGTTCGCCGGGGTCAGCAGGGCGGCGCTTGAGGCCATGGCTTCCGGCCTTCCAACTGTGCTGGCTGGAGATGTCGGAGGGCTTGGGATATTCGGATCCGAGAAGCTGGAGACGGCGGCGTCTACAAACTTTACTTGCAGGGGATGCCCTCTGCCTGAGGCTAAGGCGATAGCGGCAAACATAAGGGAGATTATCATGAAGAGCCCGGAAGAGCGGGCAGAAATGGGGGCGCATGGAAGAGCCTGCGTCAAGGAGCTGTACTCTGTGGAGCGCATGAGGGATGACGCGCTTGAGCTTTACGAGTCCGTGCGGTATCCAGACAGGCCTGTGGACGCTGTGATATCAGGGTACTACGGCTTCAACAACAACGGGGACGACATAGTGCTGAAGTCCATAATAAATGGGCTGAAGCGATCAAAGCCTGACGCCAGCATCTGCGTCTTGTCCATGAGGGCAAGGGAAACCAGGGAATGCTATGGCGTAAAGGCGGTGAACAGATACAACTTTCTTTCTATCATAAAGCTGATGAGGAAGACCAAGCTCCTGATAACAGGAGGAGGAAGCCTGATCCAAGACGTCACCAGCACAAAGAGCCTGGTGTACTATCTCTGGCTTATAGGCCTGGCTCGCAGGAGCGGGGCCAGGAACATGCTTTACGCAAACGGGATAGGGCCTGTGAGAAAGCCTGAAAACATAGCCAGGGCAAAGGCCAGCCTATCCAAGGTGGAGCTGATAACGCTTCGCGATTCGCATTCTCTGCAGACCCTCTCGGGTTTTGGGGTGAAGGGGCCGGAAATCCATGTGACAGCTGACGCGGCTTTTAGCCTGGACTGCGGAGACAAGCCTGAGGCCATTGAGTTCTTGAGGGATCTTGGCATAACGGGAAAGTACGCAGGGTTCGCCGTTCGGGCTTGGAAGTACAACAAGCCGGGGTTTGAGCTGGAGGTTGCCAGGTTCGCGGACTACGTTCAGGAGATCCATGGCTGGACGGCCTTGTTTATACCCATGCGGCCTGTTGAGGACACCGACATCTCAAAGCGGATAATATCGCTTATGAAGCGGCCAGGGGTATTCTTTGGAGACAAGTACAGCACCGGGCAGATAATGGGGATAGTAGGAATGGCTGAGGCCATGGTGGGCATGAGGCTTCATACGCTGATCTACGCTGCGAAGTGCGGAACCCCGGTTATTGGGCTGGTCTACGACTCCAAGGTCAAAGTTATGATGGATTCGCTTGACCAAAAGTTTTACAGGCCTGTAGAGGACTTTTCCTGGGAGCAGCTGAAGGGGTTCGCGGACACAATTAGCAGGGAAAAGGAAGAGATAAGCAGGAAAGTAATGGAAGCCGGAGAGAGGATGCACCTGAAGGCGCAGGAGAACACTAGGCTCTGCCTGGAACTTCTGGAAAAGCCTTTGTTCTAGCGCGACTATTTTTTGCCAAATGGCTTGCAAAAGGCGAGGGTTTGAAGTAAAATATAAAAAACAAATTTTCCCCAGAGGATGGTCTACAATGGCTAGCATACCTTACAACTTTTTGGACAACTTCGAGAAGACAGTGCTATATGTGGGGCGTTGCCGCTCTTATATAAACCTGACGGCCATCTTCAGTGATGAGACCGACAACTACATCTCTCCGGTCGAGCCTTCCGCTGGGGACAATGTCACAATCAAGCTGAGAACCGCAAAGGGGAACGTGGACGCCGCGTTTCTGCACGTTTCGGGCCCTGAGGGAACTAGCCCCAGGGAGGCTACAGCCATTCGCATGGAGAAGGTCTCGACTGTTGGAGCGTTCGACTTCTACCAGGCGTCGATACAAGCGGTGCCTCCCAAGGTCAGCTACTTCTTCTCAGTTGAGAAGTATACCAGAAAGTATTATTACAACAAGCTTGGGGTAAGAAACGAGCCGAACCCGTTTTACCACTTTTGCGTGATACCGGACTTCAAGACCCCGCACTGGGCAAAGGGCGCGGTCATGTACCAGATATACCCCGACAGGTTTTACAACGGAAACCCGGCAAATGACGTAGTGACAAACGAGTACGCGTACCTTGGCGGAGCGGCGAAGAAGATGCCTGACTGGAACGCGCCAGTGCAAGAAGGCGACGTCTGCAACTTTTATGGCGGAGATCTCCAAGGAATAATGCAGAAGATGGCTTACCTCAGAGATCTGGGGATAGAGTGCATATACCTGAACCCGGTGTTTGTCTCGCCGTCAAACCACAAGTACGACATACAGGACTACGATTACGTCGATCCCCATCTGGGAGAGATAATGTTTGAGCAAGGCGAGCCTTTGCAGCTGTCGAACTTCAGGAACAAGCACGCGACGCTCTACATCTCCAGGACGACAAACAAGGCAAACCTTGAGGCAAGCAACCAGGTGATGGCAAAGCTCATAAATATGGCTCACGACAACGGGATAAAAGTGATCCTGGACGGAGTGTTCAACCACTGCGGAGCGTTCAACAAGTGGATGGACAGGGAAGGGTTTTACTCCGGAAAAGGATACCCCAATGGCGCGTACAGGGATGAAGCCAGCCCATACCACTCATACTTCAAGTGGTACGACTCCAACTGGCCAAACAACGATTGCTATGACTCTTGGTGGGGGTTTGACAACCATCCGAAGCTGAACTTTGAGACCTCGCCTGAACTGTACCAATACATCCTGGGAATAGGCAAGAAATGGGTGTCTGCCCCCTTTAACGCTGACGGCTGGAGGCTTGATGTCGCGGCCGACCTGGGAAGCAACGAGAAGTTCAATCACAAGTTCTGGAAGGATTTCAGGAAAGCCGTGAAAGAGGCGAACCCCAACGCCATCATTCTGGCTGAGCACTACGGGGATCCATCCAAGTGGCTGCAAGGCGATGAATGGGATTCGATCATGAACTACGACGCCTTCATGGAACCCCTGACCTGGTTTCTTACTGGAATGGAAAAGCACAGCGAAGAGTTTGACGCTTCAAAGCTCTCAAACGCCATGGCTTTTGAGGAGTCGATCCGCTTCAGCATGGCCAGGATGAACCCCCAGTCCCTGCTGGTGTCCATGAATGAGCTCAGCAACCATGACCACTCCAGGTTTCTCACCAGAACCAACAAGACGGTTGGACGGCTTCACACCAAGGGCAGCCAAGCCGCAGAAGCTGGGGTATCCATTGCTGTGATGCATGAAGCCGTGGTGTTCCAGATGACATGGCAAGGCGCCCCGACCATATACTATGGAGACGAAGCTGGGCTTCCTGGCTGGTCCGATCCTGACAACAGGAGAACCTTTCCCTGGGGCAGGGAAAACCGGAGCCTGATCGACTTTCACAAGGCCCTGATCAAAATCCGCAGGAACAAGGAATGCCTTAGAACCGGCTCTACCATCTTCTTGCACAACAACTACGGAATTCTCTCCTACGGCAGGTGGAACGCCACAGAGAAGATAGCGATTGCCATAAACAACAAGCCCTCTGAAGAAGATCTTAAGCTTCCCGTCTGGAAGATGGAGTGCAAGCTCAACGGAGAAATGGCAGCGGTCTTTGCCAGCTCGGCTGGGGCTTGGTGGCAGGACGACAAGCTTCACCGCATTGTTGACGGCTGGGTTACTGTGAGAGTTGGCCCGTATGGAACTGTGATTCTGGAGGAAAGATAGGATAGGATAGGATAGGATAGGATAGGATAGGATAGGATAAAATAAAGAAGATAAGACGAAAAAGACTGGCAAGACAAGCAGAATAGGAAATGCGGTTCTGGGAATGATAATATAAAAAAAACAAAAAAACCAAAAAACCAAAAAACCAAAATCCAAAAAAGACCAAAACCAGGGGGGCGCTTTCGCGCCCCCAATTTTGGTTGATTTTTAATCTTGTGGCGCTTTACAATCGCGCAACCGCATGATAGAATAAATTTAGACTGGGAAGAGGCTTATGAGACCGTTCGTTAGCCCGCTGAGCATGGCTATAAAGTTGCGATTGAAAACATCCGAAATAGTTATTAGCAGGATTCTATTGGCAGGATTCTGTTATCAGGATTCCGCTGCAAGATGGATAAACTGACTAGAATTGACTGGAACTTACTAAAGGCTAAAAATCAAGGCTAAAACAAGGCTCAGAAAGACAAGCTATTTCTGTGGGCACCTTCGCTCAAACCCGAAAAGCGTATGCTGGCGAAGCTTAGCGCATATCCCGAATTCGCAAGTGGGGCAAATCGCCAAAAGGCATGCGGGATTTCACAGTAAACGCTTTCGAAGCATCCGATAACTTCACTTTTGTTTTCGCTCGGGAGCATTCTGAAAAGACAGATCTTTTCACTCACTCTAAGAGCATATCCCAAAATTTTGGAATATGCTCTAAAACTGGAAAACGAAAGAGGTGTTTAATGGAAAATTCACAAAGCGCAATTCGTCAAATAAAGAATATAAAGAAAATCTATTTTCTGTACGGGGTATTGATTCTAGCGATTTTAATCATGGCGTTCATTCTTTATGGGCCAAAATCCCAAATTGAGAGAGTCACTGGTGCCGCGCGGGCGCAAAGCTGGAAAATCGAATCGGCGCTTAAGGAGCTGAACCTGAAGTGCAAAAAGCTGTCCAAGTCATCAAGCCCCTTTGTAGTAGGCATGGATCCCACGTGGAGCGCTTATGACATGGTAAACAAAGACGGCAAGAAGTACTTGATTATCCTGCTTGAGGAAAACAAAACCCTTATGGCTGTGTTGAATGCGGATGGAATCATTCTGGACGGGGTAATTGACAGCGGGATGGTGCCTGGGCTGTTTGATGGCAACAAGGGATATATTTTTGGCGCGTGAATTTTATATTAGTTAGAAACGCAAAAAGGGGCGCTATGCGCCCCCTTTTTGCGTCCTGAAATTTGAGGCATCAAGGTCTGTAAAAAACCGTTGTGAAGCCAAGCTTTTTCCTTAGGAATTCAACTTTGACGCCAGCCTTTTCGCAGACAGAGGTGATTCTCTTGAGGCTGCTTGCTGGGCTTTCGGGATCCTTGGAGCTGATCAGGCGCGCCAAAAGCGGATTGCGGTTAACCGGAGGCCTGTCATTCTCAATAAAATCCTCGGGAGTCAGGCCAATGGGGAAAAGCCCTGGATTATAAATCTCTATTCGGTTTTTGAATATAAGCACCTCATTGAGTTGCGAGGAAAAGTAGTCTCTATGGCAGTAAGAGCATATCCCAAAATTCCGAAATGGCACCGGAAAAATCTTGGCGAATGCTTCAACTAGTTTGCTCGGGCTTCTGCGAGCAAACATCCGGATTTTTCCGGTGCCTCGGATATAATTTTGGGATATGCTCTAAGAATTGACAAGGGCCTCTCTGACAGCTTCCATGGGGAGCTCAGGGATCTCCTTGCGCTCAAGAGATCCGTCAAGAACCACTCTCCACATAATGGTGTTTCTGATGTAAAGCTCTGAAATTTCTATCAACTGCATAACGCACCCGCTATGCCGCTTGATATCATTAAACGTAAGCTTTTCCTCTGTTGCGAAAATGGCCATTTGCGCTTCCAAGTCGGGAGATTCAGCAAACATGGCCTTTGCCGCGTTTTTCAAAAGCACATGTTCGGCAAGCTGGAGGGTGGTCAGAATGTCTAGCGGGTGCTCAAGAAAGAAGGCGATGTCTCCAGGATAGGTTGTTTCGAGATAGTCTTTGATGGCTTCGTTGCTTGCGTCTTCGAATGTATTTGATTGAATATGTAAATTCAAATTAATTTAGTCAACCGACAGGCCGAACCCATTTATATTTGACATTTCCCGACCTTTATGGCTTTTTCCTGGACTACATAGTGATATTTATAGTGCCATCCCGGGGGTCGGAAGACTCAATAGTGCCATTTATAGTGCCGAGCCGGGGGTGGACTTTTGAGCCCCAAATTTAAATTTGGTAAATGACCTGAAAGGGCCCTGGCTTGCGCCAGGGCTAGGTACTTGAAAAGACATTGTTGCGCTCTTTGCGCCTCATTAGCTTGAGCGTAGCGTATTCTGGATCAAAAGGGCTCAGTCAAGCATGTCTGGGAGCTCATATCTGCGTTGTTTCATAGTCGGAGGGCGCTCGTTTCAAGCGTGTTTCGCGAGGGTTATTGGCTTGGAGGGGTGTTGACGCTCTCTAAGGATTTGGGATTAAAAACAAAATTAGGAATATGAAATTTAATTGCTTCGATGAGTTTTGCAAAATCTTGCTTGACCTCTGCAATCTCTTTCATGGCCTCTGTAGCCACTTTCATGGCCTCTGTAGCCACTTTCTTGGCTTCTGTAGCCACTTTCTTGGCTTCTGCGGCTACTTGTTCGGCGGATTCCGTTCTTTTGTTGGCATTTTCAGCCATATCATGAAAGCTTATCAAAGTGTCAAAAACAGACTCATTCTCTTGCGTTGTCATACCACTCTTTTCTTTCAGGTCATCGCAAAACTTCTCAACCAATTCGAATCCAGGGTAAAAGTGCTTGCATACTTCCGAGAACATCGAAAGAACGAAAAGTTTATCGTTGCCATTGAGCTGCGCCAATGAATGCCCCTTCTCGATCCCCTTTATTGCTTCAGCCATTTCAACAAGAATGAGCTTTTGAAGCTCATCGTTCGGGACATTAATCCTGTCCAGGATTTCTGTGAATGGGCTGAACTTCGTCATATGCAGGGGAAGCAAAAATGTCAGCCCGCTGTCTACCAGCTCATCTACAGTCATTTCGGTTGGCCTAACAACAGGCACTTTTATTTCCATAGCAACCTCATCGTGGGTAATTGTAAAAGTGTAAGAAGAATTGCTAGGGCACAGTGAGATAACGGCAACTTCAGGGTAATGGAAAGTTGTTTTGTGTCCATTCTCCTCCACGGTCATTGTCTCGCTATCAATTGTAGATTTAAAAACGTTGCTTATCAGGGATTGCTCGGTCCCTAGCTCCAGCTGCGCTTTGAAGCAGCAATTGTCTATTTTGATGACAAGGTCGGCAAACACTGCCGAATTGGGGAGCTGGCATGAAACTTTGCTTTCAGGCGGAAAGCTGTAGTCAAAAAGGCTATTGACAACGGTAACCTTAGCTCTGTCAGAGAGGAAAACAAATCTGTTTAAGAGATTGTCTAGAAAGTTGCGCTCATCCTCAATGACCGTTGCGGACGCATCAGCATTGAGAGCTGCTGCTTTTGGAGATATCATCTCTATATTTGGATATTTTTTGAGCATTTATGTGCCTCGCTTTCTCTTGCGCATTTTTTGTATCGCCACGGTCCAATTAGCGCTTGGCAGGATATTCTTATGGCCTTTAACTTTGCAGTTTCTTCCCTTAGGGCTGAATGAAATTTTATTCTGCATGCTGTTGTTCGGCTATTGCTAGCATCTGAAGAACGGATTCAGATATCTGTTGGTCGACCTTAGCTTGCGGTGCTTTTACGGAATTTTCGGATATTCTAAGTAACTAAAATCCTTAAGCGACATCAAATGGATCATTCGACAGCACTTTCTAAATTTGAACTGTCTTATATAGGATAAATGAAACGTTTTAAAATGTCAATAGGCTGTACAAATAAATCATCCGGGCAATTGAGCGCCACATATGCTTGCAAGGCGTTAGCGGAAGCGGGTACCCAGGCCCTAAGGCGGCAACGATAAATGGGATTTTTGGATATGCTCTAAGCGAAGCCTACGTCCTTTGCGGACTGGGGGCTTGTTTTCATGCAATTGACAATTAAATGCCAAGAAAAAGTGATCGAATTGCCAATTAAATGCCAAGAAAAAAAGTGAGCGAGATGAACATTTCAAATTTGCAAGACAAGAAAGGAGCCATCTCTAATGCCCATTAGAGCATATCCCAAAATTCCGAAATGGCACCGGAAAAATCCTGGCGAATGCTTCAACTAGTTTGCTCGGGCTTCTGCGAGCAAACATCCGGATTTTTCCGGTGCCTCGGATATAATTTT
>JAISWZ010000042.1 GCA_031270945.1 Clostridiales bacterium
AACGCAAGTTCGCTCACCTCTATGCTTGACACAGCTCTTTGCGCGATGAATCGCGCCTTGGCGAGCGCCGCCCGCCTGACGGACAGCGCCCGCAGTCTCTAGTTGCGGCATATCCCAAAACTTGTGAAGGCAAAAGCCATTTCCTAGCTTTCGCGATTTGGGGCATGCCTCTGTCTTTTATTATTTCGGCAAAATCATAATACGGCTTCGAAGCCAAATTTATTCTAGGCGCTTATTATCATAAAAGAAAGCTATTTCGATCTGCCTGTTATAACTGACGAACTCTCAAATGTGGAATTTCGTTGCCCGCCTCAGAACCCAGTCGGGCCGCTTCCGCTAACGATAAGAAAATTCTATATCATACCATTCGTCAGTATAACTAGGTCTGCACATGCCTAGCCCGAGAAACCGCAAAGCAAAAGCCTATTTTTTTATAAAGGCGGCTTTGCGTTTTTTGCACTCAAAATCAGGTTTTTAAAGTTTTCATTTCAAAATCAGTTTTGCATAGTTTTTTGTCTTTTAAATGCCCTTTAAATCCCTAAGTATTATTCATTTCAGCTAAGCCAGAACCGCTTCCATGGCGCCGGCCGCGCCTGTCCTGGGGTATTCCGCGAACCCCATGTCCACGGCCTCGGCGCGAAGCCCCAGTTGCCCTCCCTTTGTGGAAACCTCAAAGCGGATCTTGAGCTTTGTGGCTCCCTTGGGCCTTGTCGGCAAGCCGTCAAGGTTCAAGGCGCCTATGGTATTCGTTGCGCCTCCCGCGTCCCGCTTGTAGACCGGAACGCTCAAGGTGCCCGAGACCGGTTGGTTCACTATCAGATATACGGATGCGCCTCCGTCAGGCCAATAGTCGCCTTGCTGCACAACGGGGTGGAAAACCTGCTTTCCGCCTTGCATCACTCCCAGGCCTATGTCAAACCTGGCCCTAAGATCGTCTCTGAGGGATATGGCTGTCATGGGGAAGACGCCCAGCTGCCCCGCGCATATAAGGGAAGCGCCTTCAGCCAGCGCCCCTTTTGAGTGCTTGAAGAATATGGCTTGCGGGGAGAACTCCTTGGCCGCTTCCCGGGCCCACTGCATCTCAAATCCGCCGCCCACGCATATGAGCGCGTCTACAGGGCCGGACTTGGCAACGGCTTTCGCGAACTTTTGGAACGCGGCCTTGAACGGGGATAGCGCGTCTTCCATCTTCGCCTGCGTCACAGTTATCTGCACAGGCGGGTACATTGTGGAGTAAAAGAGCTTGGCGGGCTTTTGCCAGCTTCTCTTTTGCAGAAGCATGTCCTTTTGCTGGTACAAGAAGCTGTCAAGCCCGGCGCTTTTGCTCCTGTCGGCCGTATTCGGGAAAAACTCCAGGAACATGTCCTTAAGCCTTTCATCTATGGCGTGGGAGCTCAGATCAGCGTTTCCCATCCAGCTTTCAGCCGCCGCCTCAACCCCGTCTTTCTGCGGGTTAAGGGAAAAGACCCCTCCCCTCAATTCCCTTGCCGCGTAGTCCAGTATCATTACGCGCTCCTTGGAAAAGCCTCTGCCAAAGGCGTACCTTTGCAAGGCGCATTCCCAATCCGGGGCGAACATCACAAGATCTCCGTCCAAGCCAGCTGACCTGAAAGCCCAGGACAGCTCTGTCTTGGCCTCGTCAGCCAAAAGGGCCGGGGCGCATGCCACTATGCCCGCAAGCTCTGAGTTTGGGTTTATGTTCTTAAGGCCCGCTACAAGGCTTTTCAGGTAGAATCCAAGAACCGCTGCGACGCTTATGCGCCTGCCTCCCAGATCCGCCTGCTCCCTCAAGCCAAGCCTTCCAACCATCCGCTCCAATGTGGCCTCAGTGCCTGAGCCTTTGTTAAGCGCCGCGTACTCTCCGAATATCCACTCTCCCGCTCCCGGGACATACTGCATCATGGTAGGGACTGAAGCCCTTCCATAGCCGCCGCTCAAGTCCATGAGCTCGGGCTGCTTTCTCAGGACGTTGTAAAACGCAAGGGCGGAAGTGTCCTCGCCTAGATCGACTCCAACAATAAAGTGCGATTCGTCAGGCTTTATCGTTTCAAACCTGCTTTTCCATTGCCGCCAGCCCATCCCGTCACCTCGCGGCTATGACGTTGGCGCGCATAAGCACGCTTTGGTCCTGCTTGTAGCCGCTTGACATCAGCTTTATTATCTCGCCTTTGCTGAAGCCCTCGCTCTTTTCGACAACCAGCACCTCGTGCTCGCGACCGTTGAACATGTCATGTGGGCTTGGCTTGATTGCCTTGATCCCTCGGCGAAGCAAAATCGCCTCGATCTCCTTTGTCCCCTCGTCCATGCCTTGGGCGAAGGCTATCGCCGCCTCGGAGGTGGACTCTTTGAGCCTTGACACGCTGTACTGCAAAATTTCCTCAAAGGTGCTCACCTCGAAGAGGAGCACCTCTTTCCTGAAGGCGTAAATGGCCTTGGCCAAGTATCCGGTGTGCTTCTGGTGGTCTCCAGCCAGCCTTCCCGCTGGCCCTTGGGCGGCAGGGGATTCCGCCAGGTTCTTGTAGAATATGCTCATGGTTGACAAAAGCGCGTCAGCCGACTCTGGAACGGGAGTGAAGAGCCTGAAGAACTGGTCTCCTATCTCCCGCTCCATGGCTTCCTCTTCTTCCTTGCCAAACGCCATGGCCACTGACTTGGCTCTCTCAGCTATCCCTTTGGCCTTTTCCTCGAAGGCCGCCAAGTTCTCGGCCAAGCCTTCGACTTTTATCAGCAGGGTCTCGTTTATGCCTTTCACGATGTCGCTTTCAGGTATGCTCTCGTACTCGGCGGCCCTTTCTTGGTAAAACGATATCTGCCTTTTGAACACGTCCGTCACTTCTTGGGCCATGACCTTTTCCTCTTGGATCAGCTCGAACATGGACTGGGAAAGAAACTCCCGCCCGCACTTGAACGGATCCTTTGTGAGCTTGGCTGTGGCCGCCATTTCCACCCGCTCAATGAAGTACGGGAGCTGGGCGCCTATCTTTGCCCGCGCTTTGGCGGCGGCCGCCGGAAGCGCCTTGGCGCCCTCGAAGTACTTGGGCTTCGACACAAGCACCCGGTTCGCCAGGATGTTCTGGATAGCTATCTCATAGTCTGTAGGGTTTTCGTCTTTGAGCGGATGCCAGACTGATTCTTCCCTTGCGATGTCTTCGTCGATTGCGGCCGCCTGAGCCAGGAGGCACTCCATCCCTTCCCTCAAGACGCTGTACAGCCTTTTGGCGGCCGCCTGCTCCCTGGAATTGCCCGCGTTTCTTTTAATCTCAGACTCCAGAGCCGAAAGCTTGCCCAGGATGTCAGGGGCGGCCGCTTTTTCGCTGGCCAAAAGCTCCCTGAAAGCCTCTGCTTCCTTTCTGCCGCCTGGGGCGTTTAGGCAGGCCACGCAATCTTCAACGCAAGCCCTGCTGGCCTCCATGCTGCCAGGAATGAAGCTTTCGCAAACAAGCCGCGACAGCGCTTGGACAAATCTCTTGAAGCCCTCGTCAGACAAGGCCTTCCCAGGATCAAGCGCCGCCTCTCTTCTGAGCTCTGACACAAGCATCATCGCTTCCTCTTGCATCAGCCGCCTTTTTTCCGTCTGAAACCAAGCGACAAAAGACTGCGTCTTTTCGCCTATTATCCTTGTAAGCTCCGCGCTGACTGGGGAGAACCCCTCGCGCTCAAAGCCCGCAAACGCTATCTCCTTTGATTCCAGGGCTTCATTGAGCGAATCCAGGATGCCCTTCAGAGAGAACGTGCCGAAGCTTTCCCGCTCCGCCTTGCAGATGCTTGACGCCTCCTTGACGCAGCGAGACATTCTCTCTAGGCATTCATATATCTTCTCGTCGCTGGAAAACCCTTTGGCCTGGCTCGTCGCGGCAAGAATCACGCGGTCAAGCGCCCCGGCCTGGATTGTGGCGGCGAAATCGGACACCTGCTCCATGGCCATGGAGAAGAACAGGGACAGTCCCTCCGACCAAACGGACAAGACAGCTTCCTCCTGCCAGGCCAACCCTGCGAAACTTGGCGAATTGCCCACGCTTAACCCCTCATTCGCAATACCCGCATTGCGGGAAGCCGCTATTCATGCCGCTATTCATATAATTCATCAACGGAAAGCTCTGTCACGGCGCCATCCACTGACATGCTTTTCGCGGTCACCTTCAGCATGTTGTCCTGCCCGACGTTGAAAACCACTTTGACTTTCTCCTTTCCGCGAGGCCCCTGGGGTATCCCGCGCAAAGACGCGCCGGCAAGCCTCTTCATTCCGGCCTGGCTGACGCTGAGGTTCTTTCCGCGCCCTGGCGAGGTGTTCTCGTAGACCACGATTGCCATGCTGGTCACATTGTCGAAATTCGTTGTCAAAAGCTCGGATGACTCAACCGTTAGCCCGCTAGACGGAATGTCCTGCCCGGAGCCCACGATCTCAAGAAACCTTCTTCCAGCCAATTCAACGCCCAATGGGTGGATCGTCTTTTCGCGGACAACCGGCCCTTTTACCGTAGGCATCATTATCATTTCACAATAGACAGCCGCGCCCTGGGATATTGACAAAGCTGGAGAAATTTTCGACTTGAACGGCTCTCGCCCGAACTTCTCTTTTATCCTTTCGCTTACAAGAGGCAAGGCCGAGCTTCCGCCAACAAGGAACACCTCGTCAATGTCAGCCTCGGTCAAGCCGCAGGCGGCAAGGGAGCTGTCAACGCAGCGAAGCGTGTCCCCAACCATGTCATCAAGATTTTTGTCCCTGAACTTCTCGTAAAGCTCCTGGGGATCCCCCAAGGCGTTGCGCCTTTTGTGCTCGCTGAAGGACTCCCTTGTAATTTCCATGTTTATGTTGACGAACTTAGGCTCCTGGATAAGCGGCGCCAGCACAACCTTGGCGCTCTTGGCCTGGGAGAGCCTCTCCTTCGCCTGAGTCGCGGCCTGGGCCAAGCGAGCCAAAGCCATCTTTTTCTGGCGCTTTGACACCCCGTCGTCAACCGTCTCGTCAAACAGGTCTATCTCGTTGTTTGTAAGGTTCTTGAACTCCTCGTAAATCATGTCCATGACTATCTTGTCAGCGTCGTTTCCGCCCAGGTTGTTGTCTCCGTAGGTGGACAGGATGGAGATCGAAGGCTCTCCGCCAGCCGCGTCCACTTTCAGTATGCAGGCGTCAAATGTTCCGCCTCCAAAGTCATAGACCAGAATCTTCTTGTCTGAGGTCTCGTTTATCGCGTAGGAGATGGCGGCAGCGGCCGGCTCTAGCCTGAGGTAGACGCTGTCCTCGTCGAATCCCGCCAAAACCGCCGCGTCCTTGGTCATCTTCTTCTGCTTGTCTGTGCTGTTGGCTGGAACAGTCAGGACGCATCCGGAAAACTCCCCGGCCAGGCCAAGCTCCTCCTGGGCGTGCTCGTCCGCCTTCTGCTTGAGGTAGCCAAGTATCTCTCCAGCTATCTGCACAGGCGTGAACAAGTGCTCCTTTTCTCCCACTACAACCTTTATCGACTCGTCCGTTCCCAAAAGCCTCTTCACCGAGAGCACTGTGCTCTGCGGGTAGATGATCGCGGACTCTTTGGCCTGCACCCCAAAGACGCGGGAAAGCTTCTCCTCGTCTTCCGGATCCGGCTCGAACTGCACAGCTGTAGGAAAGATGGCGCTTCCGTCAATCTGGAGGGTCTGCGCCTCCCCGGTGCGAAAATCGAAGATGCTAACCACGGAGTTCGTGGTGCCGAAGTCGATCCCTAGAAAAAGACCCCTGTCCATATCAAGACCCAATGTTCCCATTTGCGACCTCCTAATTTAGAAACGTTCTCAAAAGCATCCGTTTGCGGGGCTCGCCCCGCAAACGGCGAGCGCGGCAGCGCGCTCTTTTTTCGCGCTTTTTTTGCGCTTTTAGTGCGTATCCCAATATTCCGCAACGGCACTGGATTTTATATTGGGATACGCTTTTTCTTACAATAGGCGAATGCTTGGCTCTTCCAGCTTTTCTATCGCCCTTTCAATTATGGCCTCCGCTTCATCGCCTTTTAGCATCATAAGCTTTATGGCCGCATTGTTGGCCATCAAGAACAGATCCCCTCCGTCATCTTGGATGAACGGCGGCTTCGCCTCCACGGCAACAGGCCGCGTGGCTACGCTTCCGGAATCTGTTCCCTCGATAACCCTTACGTTTAGCTTTTCCCCGTAGAACATCGGCAGGCAGCAAAGGTACATGCCGAATCCAAGGTACTTCATCTTCTTTCTTCTGGGCTCTCCGCCAGGCGGCGCATGCTCCAGCCATGCCGTTTTCCCAGGCTGGCTTTCATGGATGAACGGATGGTTTCTCTCAATATACGATGATTTGCGCATTTGGTCTTTGAAATCCTTGAAAACTGGAAGAAGCACGCCCTCCCTTTCCTGCCAGCCCAGGGCGTCCTCTATTATCGCTGGCGACTGCTCGGTCTGGTGCCGCCTTGAGAGGTAGAATGACGACAGCGCCAAAGCCAGCATCGGATCCCTGTCGATTATGTATATCTTCTCCAAAACGCCGATTGTTTCATACAAGGGCACTATTTGGCGAAATATCAATCCTCGACACAAAACCGCGGCATAATCCGCCACCGCTTTAGCTCTTGGCGATCTTTCATGGACTGAGGCAAAAACTTCCTGCATGCTTTCTGAGACCCTGGCCTCTTTTACGGCCATGACAAGCATCCTCATCCTGAAGGCGCCGGTTTCGGCGCTCATGGAGTCCAGCGCGGACAGAAGAGGCGCCATTTGGTCCAACCCGCACTTGTACCTCTCCATTACGGCTTGGGACAGGCTTTTGTCATGCCAGTGCTTAAGGGTGAGCTGGTAGGCCGGCTCCACCGCCGCGTCAAGCCCCGCTCCGGACTTGACCATATCCTTAAGGGAGTTGAAAAGGATGTTGTCAGGCATCCGCCAGTGGCACTTCGCAATGAGCGCCGCCGCCTTCTCGAATTCGCCGCATGAGGCAAGCGCCGCTAGCATGTCCCCAAGGGCCTGATCGCTAAGCCGCCTGGTGTCAGTGCCTTTGAATGCTTCAGCCGCCTCGGTCTTCCTGTTCGCTCTCGCCAGCATGCTTCCAAGCGCCGCCTTGGCAGAGCTTTGAAGCTCACGGGAGGCTTCCGGCGTTCTCAAAAGCCCAAACAGGATGTTTATGTCGCCTGTCCCCTCTTTTATGACGGCTTTCGAGAGCGTTGCCAAAAGCGGGAAAGACCTGTGGCCCAAGTTGTAGAAGTGCTTGTAGATCCTTGGATCTGGCTTTGCAAGCATCGGGGTTGCGACTACCTCCCCGCCCATGATTCTGCTGCCAGTTGAATCCAGCGCCACGCACCTGTGATCGAGGCTTGCCGCCTCTATGAAGGCTACGCCTCCTGTGGCCTCAAACGCGGCCCAGTTGCGCCTGTCAGGCTCAAGGACAAGTATCTTTATGGCCCCTGGGTCGGCTTTGGCCTCGTAGGCAAAGAGCTGGGGCCATAGGATGTCCTCTGCGGCCTTTTTCCTGGCCGCGTCAGGATCAGAGGACAGTGCCAGCCTCTGGTACAGACTCAGGACAAACTTGCCCTTTAGCCCTGAGTCCACGCATCTTTTCGCGAAGTACAGGATCTCCCCGTCCTTGCCGTTGGCAAGCGTTGCCAGGGAGTTGACGCTTAGCACCAGGTGCCAGCAATAGGCCGCAAGCCCCAGCTCCATCGAGGCTATCTTTGCCAAGCACCTTTCCATCACCGCCCTGCTTACGCTTGTCGACCTGTTCCTAAACGAGGATGAGAGTATGAACATTTCAAGATCAGTAATGTTCAGCCTCCTTTTTTCAGCCTCGTCATAGAATTCAAGGGCCTGGGCGGAATAGTTGCGCTCGTCCATCAGCCTTTCGCAAACGCGCTTAAGAGCCTTTGAGCTTTGGGTCGCCTTGCATAGGCTTTCCCTGAACCTGGCGTCCGCAAAAAATGAGTCAGGCAGGGCCGACGCCAGATCATCCCCCATCTCGTAGAGATCAGCGCCATGGGCCAGCGCCCACTTGGTAAACGGCGCCAGCAAGGGATCGCTCTTCGGCATGCGCATGGCGAAGCAGTCAAAGAGATACGCGAAGAGAAACGGGCTGCGCGACCCTTTCGTGTAGCTTTCATGGAGCTTGTCGTACCCGGCTTGGTAGTCTCCCGCCTCAACCATCAGTATTCCCTCTAGCATCGGCGTGAAGCTGTCAGAGTCGTCCTCGGAGGCGGTTCTAAGCTGCCTGAGCTGCTTTGTGGCCTTCCCGCCCTTTTGCCTTCTTGTCCAAAGCAGGGCCCACAAAAACATGATCTCCATGTAAGTTCTCAGATTTGCGCTCTTCAACCCTTTTCTTGACTGGTTCAGGTCTTTTAGCATATCGTCCGCAAGATCAAGGTTCCCCAGCTCAATTTGCATAAATATGGTCAGTGTCAGGATTTCCGGCGTGACGCCTCTTCTTTTGGCCGCAGTTGTCAAAGTGAAATAGGCTTTTTGCCAAATGACGCTTTCTTTCGATCCTGCTCTTCTCATGCCCGGCAGCGGCGCCGCCGCCGGCCTGGGAGACTGCAGCCGGCCTTCCAGCCACTGCGCGACAGCCAGCCTCGCGGCTGCGCGGGCCGTTGGATTGGCGTCATACGCGGCTTCAACAGCCTCTATTCTCATTCCTAGCACCGCCTCCTGCCGCAATTTTTTATTTTTATTTTATTTTTATTTATTTTATTTTTTATTTTTATTTTTATTTTTTTATTTTTTTATTTATTTTATTTTTATATTTATTATAAAAAAACTCTTGCAGCCCGCCTGGCCTTAAAGGCGGGCTGGCGCAATGCCCCGATATGCGCTAAAACGCCGGGCTTTTGCGCATATTTTCATTCCCATTCAGCGATCCCGACCGTAATCCGCTGTATCCTGGCTTCGCCCTTTGATATAACCCTTACTCCG
Organism: Clostridiales bacterium; assembly: GCA_031270945.1. Lineage (GTDB taxonomy): Bacteria > Bacillota > Clostridia > Lachnospirales > WQUN01 > JAISWZ01. The sequence continues at coordinate 8,893 of JAISWZ010000042.1, forward strand.
ACATAAGTCTCTATCATCATTTGCCGCCTTAGCGCCAGCGCCTGCATGGCGGTGAGCCTTACCGAAAACTGGATTTCGGCCCGCTTGCCCACGGGGTAGCGCCTGGCGTCAAATCTCAGGAAGCTTTCGTCCGGCATTATTTCGGCCAGGATGTCTGTGCCGGTGAAATTTTCGATAAACAGCGTCCCTTCCTGGTCAGGGGCATAGGACTCTTTTGAGGCGTAAGCCTTGAAAATGGGAAGCCTCGCCGCTTCAACGGTTACCTTCGCCTCGGGATTCCTGGCCAGCCATACGCTGGCGTATGCCCTTTTCGCCAGGATCCGGGACGGTTCGGCCAGTATCGCCACATTTCCCGCGTCAGCGCCCGCAAGAGCGCGGCTCGCGGAGATGGGGACAGACAGCCATCCGTCTCCGCCTTCTATCTTCGTCCAGTCATCCAGCCGCCCCCAGCCGCTGAGCTTGACCGGCACCTTGAGCTCTATGGGATCCTTCTGGAATGGGCCAAGAGGGAGGCTCAAGCTCTTCGCCTGCGCCTCAAGGACGGGCGGCGCCTTTCCTGCGACAGTCCTAAGGAAAGACTCCAAGGAAAACGCGGGTTCATGGTCGCTTGCGAACATGTCATACACGCCTAGCAGATCCGGCTCCAGCCTCAGAAGAAAGGCCCGGAACTCAGGCTTCCTGAAAAACAGGGCTGTTTCTGTGAAGCGATCCCTGGCGCAGTTGGACAAGTCCGTGACGCTTGCGATCTTTCTGTCGCCAAGCATGATGTAAGTTTCATAGGTGAGGATCAGAGGGATCTCGACCTCGCCTCCTGTGGTGACTATGAATATGGACGTCTTCAGGCTTTCCCCGGGGCTGAGGCTTGAAAGGTCCGCTCTCGCCTCAAGGGACGCCGAATTCCCCGCAAAGCTTGGCGGGACAATCGACACGAGCCTGCTGTTGCAAAACGCATCGCCCTCCAGGACGCCGCCTCCACGATTGCTTATTGAAATGGCCTGGCGGAAAGAGGCGCCAGAGAACGACTCAATCCTGCCAGTGCCAACTGACAGGATTGGCAGGGGATGCTCCAGGGAGCGCGATATTTCCATAGGCTATAAGCACCGCTTTCATTCGTCTTGCTTTGGCTCGCCAAGCTCGGGCTCGATGTGAAGCGGCAGGGAAGGCCTTGACTCAAGGAGCCCTGAGATCCGCTCGGCCATGTGTATTATTGCGGAAGTCTCGCCTCTGCTGCGCTCCGACATCTGGTCAAACAAACTTTTTATCCTGCTTAAAAGCTCCTGGTTGCCATTGGCGATGTAGCCTATGTTCTCCTGAATCCCCTTGGACATGGCGCCGTAGGAGGATTCTATGTGAAAGTCAAGGATGCTTCCCAGGCTGTCGCCCACCTTCTGGGTCATGGCTTCCAGGCTCTGCTCATACTTGGCGACGGCGCTTTCAAGCGTCTGCTGGTTCGCCGAAATGAAGTCCAGCTGTTTCTCAAGAACAGAAAGGCCTGAGGCAAACCGCTCTCCGCTGTCGAATATCAGGCGCCCCGAGTTTGACAAGGACTCCGTGTTTTGGGCCAAGGCGGAAAAAAGCTCCGCAAGCTTGGCCTTATGGCTCTTGAGCGCCTCGTCCAGCGCCTTGGCCGACCCTTGCAGCTCGTCCGCCGTGCCCTTGAACGCGGAAAATGTCTCTCCCATCCTGTCCTGGACCCCAGCCGCCTTTTCCAGCGCTCCAGCCCAAAGCTTAAGCGGCCCGTCAAGGGAGGCGGACACCTGGGACATTTCTGTTGACATCCCTTTCATCGCCAAGTGCAAAGCGCCAGACAAGTTTTCCTCCTGCTTGGTTATCGCCTCTTTTAGGATCTCAGCCTGCCTCTTTAGGGCAGCGGTTGTTTCGTTTTTGAACCTTAAGAGCACAGTTCCGAAGTCCCCGGCGTAAAACTGGCCGACTTCCCGCTCCACATACTCTATGGACTCGGCTTCCAGCTTCCTGGCGGACAGGGAGAAGTCAAAGAAGGCCGCTCCCAGCTTGAAAACCAGAAACATCCCGATTGAGGCCACTCCATACGCTGTCCTGTCGCTCTCCATCAAAAGGGCCAAAGCCAGCCCCGCAACAGGCAGCGCCAGCTCGAACCCGGAAAGGAACCTTTCCATCGAGTCGCAGGACCAGCCAAGCACGGATATCTTTAGCATATGCTTTTTCACAATGGCATCCAAGTGGACACCAGAGCTGTTTCTCTCAGCGCTTCTGGCGTAGTCAAGCGCAATGTTTCTGAGCATGCCGCTTTTCATCTTTTCCAGGTCTTTTCTTGACTCCACGTCTTTGGCGTTCATCTTGAACAAGGCGTATTGCGTCTGGTAGCGCGCGCAAAGCACGATCCTCAAAACAAGCGCGAAGGCGAACAAGACCATTAGCGCCGCAAATACATACACGCCGTATGCAGGATTTCTCAAAACCCCTAGCATGCTTTCGAAAAAGCCTTGCATTGCACTATCCCCCCATCCTTCGAGCGTCAAGCCTTGATTTCGGAAATACGTGAGCGCATATCCCAAATTTCATTAATCCGTAAAACCAATTTGGGATATGCGTTTCCCGTAAGCGCAAGCCAGCGCCGCCCCAAGGGATGTCGCATGCTCGGCGCTCCTGGGGATCACAAAGCGCAGCCCGAAAAGGTCGCTTAGCTGCTTGAACACCTGGGCGCACACGGGAACGGCCGCAAGGTTTCCTATGAGAACGGCCGCATCCATCTCCTGGTTCCTCATGGCGAATATCGCGCTCATCCCTATGGACTGGAACACCATGTTCAGTATTCCCAAGGCTATGTCAGCCGGCGCCGCAACATCGCTCATCTTCCCGAAGTTCGAGGCAGTCGTGTGAGGCGGCAGGTTTGGCACCTCATCCCTTGTGATGTCTCCCACCATCAGGTCGACCTTTGAAAGATCCCCTGTTTCGGCCAGCCCCATCACAAGCTGTATGTCCCTGATGTTAAGCATCCTGCTTGAAAGCCCTATTATGGTGCCGCCTCCGATCCCGGTTCCCCCAATATGCTCGATTGAGTCCCCGGAGGCCCTGACCATGGCGGTGCCTGTGCCCATGCTTACTATCAAGGCTTTCTCAAGCTTTGACAGGAACAGCCCGCCCAGCCCGTTCGCCATGAATTCCTCAACCTTTGCCGTAGGAAGCCCGTATATGGGCTTAGAAACATAGGAGGCCCCGACGCCTGTCAGCATTATCTGATCTATGTCGCCAAGCCTTAGCCCCAAGGCGTCCACAAATTTGCCGAACGCGCCAAAGAGCGACGCCAGCGGGTCATTCGCCTTGACGACCATGGGCGCCTTGGCCTCGGAATCCTTGAGCCCTATGATCTTCGTAGTGCTTCCGCCTATGTCAATGCCAACAATGTAGCCCATGCCCCACCTCGATTTTTTAAGCGAAACTCAAGCGAATATAAAGCCTTTTTTTGAAAAAGAGAATATAAAGCCGTTTTTTAAAGCGAAACTCAAGCCTTTGTTCACAAAAAGCGAATTTAAAGCCTTTTTTAAAAGCCTAAATCTCCAGCGCTCCGAATTCGGCGGCTTCTTTGGCCACTCCTTCGCGCTCTGGCCCCAAGATCTTCACCCCGGGCCTTCCGCAGCAGGCTTTTAGGGCCTTCCTTGCGGCTATTGGAGACTTTGCCGCAAACACAATAGGAGTCCTTGACACTTCTTGGACAGCCATGATCAAATGTGGCAAAAGCTCGTCTTCGTTAGGCATCATGGACAGGTCAATCCCCAAGATCTCGGCTTCGCTGTCAAGCGCTATCCCTGCCAGATCATCAAAGCTCAAGTCCTCGCAAGCCTTTGCGACTTCAGGGTCAGATCCCGACAAAACCCACTCTGGCTCGACCTCGCCAAGATCCGCCGTTATGGATCCAGAAGAAACCTTCTTGCCAAGCAAGCCCTTGGGCACTGCTGGCGGAAGGTCGCTCACGGCGCCAGCCGCCGCTTTTATGTGAGCGGGAGTTGTCCCGCAGCAGCCGCCTATGGCAGCCGCCCCCGCAAGGCAAAGCTCTCTCGCGAACCCTGCGAACTCATCCGGAGTCACGCTGTAGCGGACAGCCCCGTCAACCACCTCGGGAAGCCCCGCGTTTGGCTGAGCCAAAACTGGGACGCCCGATCCCATGAATTCAGGCAAAATCTCCAACGCTGTGTCCGGGCCGAACCCGCAATTCTGGCCTATCAGCACTGCGCCCAAGGATTCGGCCAAAATGGAAAAGGACTTTGGATCAGTTCCCATTAAAGTCCGGCCGCCCCTGTCAAATGTCATGGTTGAAACCACAGGCAATCCCGCCGCCTTGGCAGCCAGAATCGCAGCCTTCACTTCCCTGGGATCGGTCATCGTCTCTAGAAGGGCCAGATCGCATCCCGCATTTTTGGCAACTATAGCAAGCTCTTTAAGCTCGTCCTCCAGCTCTTGGGCTGGCAGATCTCCCAGCGGTTCCAAAAGCCTGCTTGACGGGCCGATGTCAAAGGCGACATGCACTTCCCTGCCCGGGTTGGCCAGCCTTATGGCCTCAAGGCAGTTTTTCGCCGCCGCCGCGACCGTCTCCGCCTTGCTTCGGGCGCTTGACAGATCAAACGTGTTTGTCGTAAGCACGTCTGCTCCAGCGTCTACATATTCCTTGTGGATTGATATAACCGCATCTGGCATGGACAGGTTCGCCTCAGACGGGCTTTCCCCCTGGGGCAGGCCTCTGGCTTGAAGCAGGCTTCCCATGCCGCCGTCAAACACAAGAATCTTTCTTTTCAAATCTTCGATTATGTCCATGGATTGTCCCTTTCTCTAAAAAAGGTTGCGCCGGGCGCCGCGTGTCGCTGCCCCTTGCTAAAGAGTACCTCTAATCAGGCCTCATGTCAATAAAGGGCTTGTCTCTTGCCGCATGGCTTTGAGAAACGCTTGCAGCTCTTTTGGTGGCGCGGGAATAGCGCTAGGCGCTGCATTGGCGTTGCTTTCGCAACACTCGGCGTTGCATTAGCCTTGCTTTCACAACGCTCCGCGCTGGACATTGGCAAGCCCCAGCATTAATTTTTGGATATGCGCTTATTTATTATTTCTCAAATCATTTGCGCTAACGAGCGGCAAGATCAGGAATTTATCTTTCGTTGCGCCCGCGATTGTCGGGATTTCGGGTTATGCCATATAGAGCATATCCCAAAATTCCGAAATGGCACCGGAAAAATCCTGGCGAATGCTTCAACGCCGGATTTTTCCGGTGCCTCGGATATAATTTTGGGATATGCTCAGAGTACGCGGATCCAATAAAAAAAGCTCTTTTGGCTGGGCTTGCTTTTGGCCAGGCCCTAAGTCGGCCATGCTTTTATATTTAGCCGAAATATATCTAAAAACAAGCGAATAGATCTTTACGCAGCGATTCAAGGCGGAAAAAACTTTGGCTGCAGGTTGATTTATTGGCGATCATACGTTATGATTTCATTATGGGACATACAGCCAAAATGCGGGGGAGGTTTCACAATGCCTAAGAAGCTGATGCTGGTGGACGGAAACAGCATCATAAACAGGGCGTTCTATGCCCTGCCGCCCCTGTCGGGGCCGGACGGCGAGCCCACAAACGGGGTTCATGGCTTTTTTAGCATCCTGCTCAAGTTTTTGGATGAAGAGAAGCCCGACTACCTGGTGGCCGCCTTCGACCTTAAAGGGAAGACCTTCAGGCACCTGATGTATGACGAGTACAAAGCGGGAAGAAAGCCCATGCCTGACGATCTGCGGCCCCAGATACCAATGGCCAGGCATCTGCTTGAGCTTATGAACGTGAGGGTGGAAACCCTTGAGGGATACGAGGCTGACGACATACTAGGGACATTGGCGGCGAAGGCTGAAGCTTCCGGCCTTGAGGCTGTTGTCGTGACAGGCGACAAGGATTTGCTGCAGACGGCTTCGGAGCTGGTCACAGTCCGCATTCCCAAGACCAAGGGCGGCAGGACGGAAGTTGAGACATACACGCCTGCGGACGTGCTGGAAAAAATCGGGGTTACCCCAAAAGAATACATTGACGTGAAGGCGCTAATGGGCGACTCGTCCGACAACATCCCAGGCATTCCTGGAATAGGCGAGAAAACGGCGGTCAAGCTGATACAGGAATACAAGACCCTGGACGCCTGCATAGAGAACGCGGAAACCCTGAAGCCGCCCAAGGCGTCCAAGAACCTTATCGAGAACAAGGATCTAGCCATTCTTTCAAGAAAGCTCTCTGTCATAGCGACAGACGCGCCAGTGGAGCTTGATCTTGAAGCATCGGGGCTAGTCGGCATGTGGACCCAAGAGGCGAAGGAAGAGTTCAAGCGTCTTGGGCTAAAGAGGATATTGGCGAGGTTTGACGCCGAAGAAAAAAAGCAGGGCAAAAAGGCGGAGGCGGCAAAACCAAAACCGTCTGCGCCTCCTGAAAAGGAAGTCCAGGCGGGGGCGGCGGAATCAAAAGCGCAGGATCAGGATCTAGGATCAGGCCTTTTGGAAAAGCCGGGGCTTCCTGTACCAAAGCCTTTGGATTCAAAGTCTTTTGTGCCTCAATCATCCAAGTCCAGCGTTCAGATGTCCTTTGACGATCCACTGCCTACGGAAGTTGAAGCCGTTTCACTGGCAAGCGATAACGAGTCTCTTGAGGCTTTGCGAAACCTCGAAGGACCCGCTGCTTTCGATCTGCTGGTCGAGGACGGCTTTGCCGCAATCGGGGTTGCAAGCGAGAAGGGATCCTTTGCCGTGATATCAGGCAGGGGAATCAGCGCCAAGACTCTGGTTGAGGCGGCCAAGGGGTTTCTTGAAGGGCCTTGCGAAAAGGTTGCCTTTGACATCAAGAAGCAAGCCACGTTTGCGGCGGGGCTTGGGCTGGAGATCAGCGCGGGCTTTGACGTAATGCTTGCGGCGTACCTGCTGGACGCGTCCAAGGGATCATACGAATTGCCTGATCTGGCTTCGGATCTGGCAAACATGGATATTAAGGAGATTTTCTGGGCAAAGAAGGGGCGAGTCGATCCAAGGGCGGCAAGCAGGCGTGAGATCGAGGCGGCGCTGACGGAAAGAGCTTCTGCGATACTGGCGCTAAAAGGGATCTTGGAACCCAAGCTTGCCGAAAAGGGTCAGCTGGATCTTCTTTCTGGGATAGAGATTCCGCTGGCGTTCACTCTGGCCCGCATGGAACGGGCGGGAATGAGGGTTGACAAGAAGGAGCTGGCGGCGTTTGGCGAAGAGGTAAACGCTCTGGCCGAGAAGGCGAAGGCTGGCATATTCGAGCTTTCGGGAGAAGTCTTTAACGTGAACAGCCCCCAGCAGCTTTCAGAGGTTCTTTTTGTGAAGCTCGGTCTAAAGGGCGGAAAGAAAACGGCGAAAGGTTTTTCTACAGCGGTTGAGGTGCTTGAGAAGCTAAAGGGCGAGCATCCGGTGATTGAAAAGGTCCTGGAGTACAGGACCTATTCAAAGCTGATGTCAACTTATGTTGAGGGGCTGGCGGTAGCTATAGGGAAAGACGGGCTGATACACACCACGTTCAGCCAGACGGCGGCGTCCACCGGTCGGCTTTCCAGCCTTGAGCCAAACCTGCAAAACATCCCGATAAGGACAGACTTGGGGCGAAACCTGCGCAAGGCTTTCAAGCCAAGGGAAGGCTTTTTGTTTCTTGACGGGGACTACAGCCAGATCGAGCTGAGAATACTGGCCCACATGTCTGGCGACGAAACGATGATAAACGCTTTCAACGAGGGGCAGGACATACACCGGCTGACAGCCTCCCAGGTTTTCAACACTCCTTTGGACGAGGTGACTCCAGCCCAAAGAAGCGGCGCCAAGGCGGTCAACTTCGGCATAGTCTACGGGATAGGCGCATACAGCCTTGGGCAGGATCTCGGGATCACGAAGAAGGAGGCTGAGCAGTACATCAACGGGTACTTCACCAAGTATCCAAAGGTGAAGACCTACTTGGACCAGATAGTGCAAGACGCAAAGGACAAAGGGTACGCGGAGACCTTGTACGGGCGAAGGCGCCCGATTCTTGAGCTTCGGAGCTCAAACTTCAGCCTTCGCTCCTTCGGGGAGCGGGTAGCCATGAACATGCCCATACAGGGGACAGCTGCGGACATAATAAAGATCGCGATGATAAACGTGGACAAAAGGCTTAAGGCCGAAGGGCTCAAGACCAGGCTGGTTTTGCAGGTCCACGATGAGCTTCTGCTGGAGGCGCCAGTTGGGGAGCTTGAGATCGCGCGAGCGCTTCTTGAGGAAGAAATGGAGGCGGCGGCTAAGCTTAGCGTTGTCTTGGAGGCTGACATACATGACGGAGGCACTTGGTACGACTCAAAGTAAGCCAGCCAGGCCCATGGTGCTAGGGCTGGCAGGGAACTCTGGAAGCGGGAAGACAACAGCCGCTCGCATTCTGGAGAAGCTTGGCGGGTTCCATGTTGACGCGGATCGCTTGGCGCATGAGGCTATGGCGCCTGGAACAAAAGAGTACGGCGAGATACTGGACCGCTTTGGGCCAGCTGTCATTTCAAGCCCTGACGGACCCATTGATCGCAAGGAGCTAGGAAAGATAGTTTACAACGACCCCATATCCAAGAAGGCGCTTGAGGCTATAGTCCATCCAGTTGTAATAGAGCGTTCCCTGGAGCTCTCGCGGGATCTGGAAGTGCCCTGGACGTTCGCTGTCTGGGACGCGGCTCTTCTGGTGGAGTCAGGCATGCACGACTTGTGCGACTTTCTTTGGATTATTCGCGCCAGCTGGGAAACCAAGCTTGTGCGCATTCAGGAAAGAGACAACATAAGCCAAGACAGCGCGATCCTGAGGCTCTCCAGCCAAACGCAGGATGACGAGCTTTTTGCCCTGGCTTCGCAGACGCTTCCAATGTCAAGGATTTATTCGCTTCAAAACGACGAAGGCAACTTCGAAGACAAGGTCACAGAGCTTCTGGAAAAGTGCTTGGGGCTTTTTTAAGCGCATATCTCAAAACTACGCAATGGTTCCAGACTTTTCTGGCACAACGGATATGATTTTGAGATATGCTTTAAGATCATAAAGAAAGACGGCGACAAGCACGTATATAGTGTATAGGCATATCCCTAAAGCGCCGCTTGCAAGGCTCGCGGCAAAGATATGCTATTTTAAGCGAAAGCATGCTTTTTTTCTTATTTTCGCTGCAACCTCTTACTTTGGCGAAAAAGCGCAGCTCTTTTCGCTCACTGGCATTACGCGCCCACGGGCGCCAGCCCCAAAAGGTGATTGAATGTCTCACGCAGTTGATTTGCGCGGCTTGAGGAAGCCAATAACGTGGATCGTTTTTTTTGGCCTCCTCGCGGCTATAGGAATCAGCCTGGTAAGCCTCAGGTACCCGTTGAAGCATTTCGCCGCAATTAAAGAGAACACTGAGCTTTACGGGATTGATCCAGCTTGGGTTTGCGCTATAATCCACGCGGAGAGCAAGTTCGCTGAAACGGCGCTCTCCCGTAAAGGGGCGAGTGGCCTCATGCAGCTGACAGAAGACACAGCCGAATGGACAGCTTCGCGCATGAGGCTTGAGCAGTACAGCTTTGACGGCATATTCGACCCGGACTTGAACATAAAGATTGGCTGCAACTATCTGGCCTGGCTCCTTAACCGTTACGAAAACATGAACACAGCCCTGGCGGCTTACAACGCCGGGAGCGGGAACGTTGACAAATGGCTCAAAAACCCGGATTATTCGTCAAACGGCAGGACGCTGGATTTTATTCCCTTCAACGAGACAAGGAACTATGTTCAGAGAGTCAACAGCAACAAGGCAATCTATGACTTCCTGCTGAGGGCTCTCGCGAAGAAGTAAATAGGGGTTAATAGCGGGCGAAAACATCAGCAAAACATTTGCATTCGTCGTTTTCGCTCGCGAATATCCAATAGCGTCCAAAAGCGCAAGGTCTGCACAAGCGGCCATGCGCCGCAAGTCAAAACATTCTGGAAAAGCCTCTCCTAATTTTAGGTTGGGGCTTTTCCAGGTTTTGTATATAGCTAATGCTGAAACCGCAATGTTTTCGCGAGTATAAGCGCCAGTAATATTTATGCATCCCAAAATTCCAAAAAGGCGAAGAATAGCGTTTGCCCAATTCACCTCTCGTAAGCAGCCGCGATCTCACTGGCGTCAGTTTCAGAAAGGAGAAGCGTTTGTGCCAGATTTGCCCTCAAGTCTTTGGATCGAGCGAGATCTTTTATCGGAAGTAAAGGGCTATATTGAGAGCAGCCGAAGAATTCACCGCAGAAAAGGCGTTTTTTTGAAAGGCATGAGGCAAGCCGGGAAGACCGAATTAATTAACGCGATTGGCCGGGACTTGTTCAAAAGGCAATACTATGTGAATCTTCTTGAAGATGAAAAAGCAAAAGCGGATCTGGAAAAGCTGCTTAAAAAGACAACCGCTAGATCCACTGGCACGTTTATGGATTATGACAAGAGGTTTATCAGCGCAATGTTCAAGGAATACTTTGGCGACCAGGGCGACAGATCTGTGGAGTTCATAGACGACGCAGACAGCGTTCTTTTTATTGACGAGATTTTTGAATCCAGAACCGCTTTCGGCCTGATGCGCTGGATAGTGCGAGGGCTGGACGCGCAAGTGGTCTTTTCTGCCAGTTGGTGCGGCGAGATCATAAAAATGAAAGGCGTATTTAAATCCATCGGAGATACCTTCAGATTCACATTGAATTCAGTGAGTTTTTATGAATTTCTGAAATGCGCGGATGCTTGGGGCGCCTATGATCAAATTGGAAAAGTGACATTAAGCGCTGACGATTATGTATCGATTGAAGCATTTGCAAATGTCAAGAAATATTACGATGCTTACGCATTGCTGGGAGGTTTTCCAAGCGTTTTATCCGCTTACCTGAAAGACAATGATGAAAAGAAAGCTTTAGAGCATATCCCAAAATTATATCCGAGGCACCGGAAAAATCCGGCGTTGAAGCATTCGCCAGGATTTTCCGGCGCCATAGACGCTTCGAATCTTCTGTTTGAATCGTTGGTGCATGAGATAAGAGAAAAAACCAGGGGCGATAATAACCTTGAAAAATGGGAAAGCGCTCTTGGGATTATTGTCAATGGCATCGTGTCCGGATTGCACAGCTCTTTCATATATGACAAAGTTATGGAGCACGCAGGCGAAACATGCAGCAAGAACTATGATAACCCCTGCGACGAGCTTGATTTAAGGCATCTGATAGAATGGCTGTCTTTAAGCAATGTGATAGTCCCTTGCCCTATTTTGGATCTTAAGAATAATCAGTATCCAAGCAAATATATGTTCTCGGATTTGGGGCTTTTGCGATACTTTTGCGAAATCTTTAAGATCAGCGATTCCATGCGCAAAGGATTTGCCGCTGAAAATTTCGTGGCGCTAACTGATATGCCTATATTAGACGCGCTTGAGTACCCAGGATTGGAATGCTTTGATTCAAGCGTCTTGGAGAGCCCTGAGGAAGCTATTTTCATAATCAGGACTCCGCGCGAGAAAACCATTTTATTGCAAGCCAGAAGCAGTTCAAGCGGCATGAATTCTAGCGAGAAGAAACTGGCCAGAGGAGAGGCGGATTATGTTATACGGTTAACAGACCAACTTGGCAATTGGAATCCTGGCGAAAGGATCGTAACTATGCCTATATACGCCTTGGATAAGCTGCCTATGGTTTTAAGCAGGATGGATGCTGGAGAGCTAGAGGAAAAAGGGCCAAACGCTGAAGCTTGATCATGATTTGCGCAAAAGGAGAAGCAATCGTGCCAGATTCACCCTCAAACATTTGGATCGAGCGAGATCTTTTTTTAGAAATAAAGGGCACTATGGAGACCAGCAGAAGAACCCACCGCAGAAAAGGCATTTTTTTGAGCGGCATGCGGCAAGCCGGGAAGACCGAACTAATTAACTCGATTGGCCGGGACTTGTTCAAAAGGCAATACTATGTAAATCTTCTTGAAGATGAAAAAGCAAAGTCGGATCTGGAAAAGCTGCTTAAAAAGACAACCGCTAGATCCACTGGCACGTTCATGGATTATGACAAGAGGTTTATCAGCGCCATGTTCAAGGAGTACTTTGGCGACAGGGGCGACAGATCTATGGAGTTCATAGACGACGCTGACAGCGTTCTTTTCATCGATGAAATATTGGAATCCAGAACCGCTTTCGGCCTGATGCGATGGATAGTGCGAGGGCTGGACGCGCAAGTGGTCTTTTCTTCCAGTTGTTTCGGCGAGATCCTAAAAATAAAAAACGTATTCTTATCTGTTGGAGACACCTTCGAATTTACGCTGAATTCAGTCAGTTTTTTTGAGTTCCTGAAATGCACGGATGCATTGCGCTCCTATGAGCTAATAAAAGCGGTGACAGCAGACTCTAGCGATTATGAATCAATAGAAATATTTAGTAAAGTCAAGAAGCATTACGATGTTTATGCATTGCTGGGAGGTTTCCCAGGCGTTTTGGCCGCTTACTTGAAAAACAATGATGTAAAAGAGGCTTTAGACGCTTCAAATTTATTGCTTGAATCGTTGGT
>JAISWZ010000135.1 GCA_031270945.1 Clostridiales bacterium
TTCTTGGCAGAGGTCATTTCAACCTTTATGTCCTTTATGCTGCTGGTCGCGGCGCTGAAGTCAACAAACCTGGACTTTGTCTTCTTTGCTATTATCCTTGCAAGCGTAGTCTTGCCTACTCCCGGAGGCCCCCATAGAATCATGGAGGCAACTTTGTCTTGCTCGATCATTCGCCTGAGTATCTTTCCCTTGCCCAGCAAATGCTCCTGGCCATAGTAGTTGTCAAGAGAATCCGGCCTCAGTCTGCTGGCAAGAGGCTCGCTGACGTCGAAGCTATCGAACAGCGATGTTTGATCCATGCGCTCCCCCATTCTGCTTAAATGCAAGCGTTGTAATGCATGCCTATAAGTATACCCTATGGGAACAAGGTTTGGAAGAGCTTTTGACTCACCAGGAAACTGTTAACAAGACTCTTGTAGACGCGCTTTAACCTTGTCAGCAATGCCCATAAAACGAGCCCAGATTTACCAAATGTGAAATTCGCGCGAAATCCTGTTTTGCTGTATAATAAGACCTGAAAACAAGACGGGAGGATGCGAGATGGAGATAGTTGTTGGAATGAGCGGCATAGCTGAAACAAAGGTAGAGCTCGGAAACACAGCCTGCTCATACAAGAGCGGAGTAGTAGAGGTATTTGCTACCCCGTCAATGATAGCTCTTATGGAGTCAGCGGCTTGCGAGTGCCTGGCCAAGTGCATGGGCCCTGGTCAGACCACGGTTGGCGCAAGCGTCAATGTCAGCCATGTCGCGGCATCTCCAATAGGCTCTACTGTGACTGCCAAAGCGACAGTCAAATCAGTAGACGGGCGAAAGCTGATGTTTGATGTTGAGGCCTGGGATGAGTTTGGAACAATAGGCTCCGGCACCCACGGCAGGGCAATCATTGACATCGAGAGATTCATGGCAAAAGCTGCAAGCCGCGTCGGGCTGCTTGACACGGAGAGTGGCACTACAGTAAAATCTTAATCAGTTGGCAGACCATGCAAAAAAATGACTTGATAGAAGACGTTGGCGGATTTGGTTCTTTCTGTTATACCTACGTTGGGGCTGAAGCTAGCCTTTAGCACTAGCGCATCACATGTCAGATCATGCCGAAGCCGTTGGCAGTTAACCAATTTTGTTGTAGATTTTTACAATCATTTGAGGTATACTGTATTTAGAGCATATCCCAAAATTATTTATTGGCTCGGAAAAGTCCGCGTTGAAGCCTTCGCAAGACTTTTCCTTCGCCAGAAGAGGAATTTTAGGATATGTCCTTAAAGGAGCATCAAGTTTTGTGGCGAAGCGAGGGCGGGCTAAAAACCGCCCTGGGCAAGCGTGAATGGAGGGACAGCGCGGAAATATGACAATCACAGATGAATTCATCAGGAGCTACGTGTCAGCGGCGGCGTACGAAAACGGGAAAACCCTGGCGTCGAAAGGAAAACTCATCTCTTTGGGGCAAAGCGCGGACGGCTCCTTGTTTTTCGCTGAATGCGAGGGGAGCGGAGCTAACAACTACAACTGCTACCTGGATTTCGGCAAAACATCGATACCTACCAACGGATGCACTTGCCCAAGCAGGCAGATCCCCTGCAAGCATGTGTCGGGCCTTTTGCACTGCATGCAGATGGGTAAGACGTTCAACGTAGTGCCGATACCGGAAGACATCATCAAAAAGAAGGAAAGAAGAGATCAGCGGGCGAAAGACGCGGGCGTACCAAAGAAGCCTACGAAGACCCAGGCGTCAGCGGCCCTGAAAAAGTGCGAAGCGCAGCTTGAAGGCTTGGAAACTGCGGAGAAGCTTCTGAAGAACATTGCTATGGCTGGCTTGGCAAGCATAGACGCATCTGCCTCGTCAGCGCTGGCTGAGCAGGTGAAGCAGCTGGGAAACTTCTTCATTCCAGGAATACAGAACTCCTTCAAGGAACTGCTGGCGCTTTCCGCCAAGAGCCTCAAATCGCAGGACTACACTTTGGCCATAGATAAAACCAACTACATAAAGGCATTGATCAAGAAGGCCAAAGAGCACGTGAACCACAAGATCTTCGATCTGAACGCATATCCTCTGGAGCCTGCAACGGCATTGAAAGACACGACCAGCACTCCGATAGAAGAGCAGATAGGCTACGCATGGAAGCTACCAGAGCTAGACGAGCTGGGGCTAAAGCGCGTCAATGAGGAAGTAGTTCAAGTGGCGTTTCACATGATAACTGACAATGTAAACGGCATGTGGATCGACGAGGGCATCTGGATCAGCCTGTCAGACGGCCTTATATTCCGTACACAAGCGTTTAGGCCATTTCGGGCTCACAGGTCTCAGGGGCCAGAGGATACCACTTTCCAAGCCCTTTCAGTGAACGACATGTACGTCTATCCAGGCGGAATCAATCCAAGAGCCAGATGGAACGACTATGTGCAGAGAGGCGTCGAAGCAAGCGACTTGAAGAAGGTTGTAGCTTTTGCCGCCACAGATTTCAAGGAAGCTTCCAAGAACGCGCTTAACCAGGCAAGAAACCCGTTGTCAGAGAAAAGCCCAATCTTCTCCCTTCGCGTGTCTGGAGTAAAGGAAGGCCCCAACGGAGAATGGGCGGTCACAGACGACAAGGGAAACGCGATTGTGCTGAAGCTGGACGGGTTCGCGAAGCTTCTCAAGAAAATGACAAAGAGCCAATTGGTAGGCAACGCTCTTGTCTGCAGGTTTTACCATGACATCAGCAAGTCCGTGCTCCTTGGAGAGCCGCTGGCTGTTGTCAGCGCTGAAAGGATAACGCGTTTCTGGAGCTGATATCACTCGGCATGGATTTTCATGCTGGCATCCAAAGGAGGATAATATGGCGCTGCCCATATTGGACGAGCTTAAGCAGGAGCTTGATAGGGTCTATGCCGCCGGAAGCGGTTTGGCAAAAGGAGATCCTAGGCTTCTTAAGTATTTGCCAGCGTTGACTGCCATGGGAAGGAAAGCCCCTGTTTTTAACACCATGGCGGAAAAGCTGAAGGCTCTTTGCGAAGAAGACAACACTGCAGACAATCTGCTGGACTTGGGAAACATTCTCTACTCGGTCCTCTACACCCAATGCTCATCGCCTGACACGACAGCGTGGCGAGAGCCCTCTTTCGTTGAGAACAGCTTGCCTGAAACCAAGCTGAACGCGGCGGTTCTGGAGAGGCTGGCATCTGACCTGGAGAAGAAATTGGCAAACTACATGAACATCTCCGTGCTTGAAAGCTTGCAGTCAAAAGGCTTGCACACAGATCCTAGGCTCTTCAAGGCTTACTGCAAGGCTATAAACGGAGACAAAAGCAACATGGAGGAATTCCTGGAAGAAAAGCTGTTTCCTACGCTTGGGCCAGCATTTGACGCCTTCCTGGAGGACGAGGTGCCACGTGCGCTGGGAAAGAGGCTTTTGAAGATCAAGGACATAATTGAGCGCCGCAAGCAGCGCAGAAGGTGGATTTAATGGATAAGGACGTTCTGAGGCTTCCAGCTGAAAAACTCTACGAGAAAGAGCTAGAAGCCTTGATGGAGGAAGACAAGGCAGAGAAACCGAACGGATGGCGGCTGTCACCCAAAGCCGCCCTCAAGTTCATAACAGGAGGGAAAGCTTCAGGAGTCGACGTGACCGCCAAATACATAGGCAACAAAAGGTTGGCTGAAATGGCGATAGCGACGCTCCTCACAGACAGAGCGCTTCTTCTTATCGGAGA
>JAISWZ010000182.1 GCA_031270945.1 Clostridiales bacterium
AAGGAGGCGACGTGGCCGCCAGCAGAAAATCCTCCAACTATGTAGTCATTAGCGCTAACGCCAAAAATCTCCTGGTTTTGCTCTATAAATCTCCATCCTGCAGCCAAGTCGTCCAGCGGTTCAGGCAAAAGTCCATTAACAAAGCTTTCGTCAGAAAAAGTCCGATAGTTCAAGCAAAAGCAGGTAACCCCCAGTTCGTTGAGCTTAGCGGCAACAGGCAGCGCCTCAATCATTGTGCAGACAGCCTCATAAGCGCCACCCGCCAGCAATATCACGTATGTATCACAAGTCTTGCGCTCAGCAGGGAAAAACAAAAGATTGACATTGGCGATCCGAGCGCTTTGCGTGGCATCGGCTGATGAATAGACAGGATACGCGACCTTATTCCTGCTCGATGCTAGTTCCTGCAACCGAGAAAGCCCGAAAACAAGGTCTTCGCTATACCAAGTTGGGTGAAGCCCCTGAAGCTCTGCGAATGTCAATTCGCCGTTCTGGGCAAAGAAATCAGTGCCTGACACGAGAAGATCTTTTACTTTCGAGAAGCTAGGCGAGCCGTACACTTCGTTAAGCTTGGTGCTGCTTGTTATGTTCATGCGAAAGCCTCCTTATTCATGGGAGCCGCTGAAAAAATCAACAACAACCTCCGCCCAAGCAAAAGAAAATGGCTGAAAGATTTGCCCATTGTTTTGGACCTTTGTCAAAGCCTTGAATTCATGGACTTGACGGAGTTATTGCCGTAAAATCATTAGTTTAATTTAGAGCATATCCCAAAATTATATCCGAGGTGCCGTAAAAGTCCGGATGTTTGCTCGCAGAAGCCCGAGCAAACTTGTTGAAGCATTCGCCAGGACTTTTCCGGCACCAATACGGAATTTTGTGATATGCACTTAAGATCCATATCAGAGGAGGAATGTGCGAATGCACAAGATCTTGATAGTAGATGATGAACCGGGCATTCGTGCCCTCGTCCGCGAGTACGCTGAGTTTATAGGGCATTCTGTCACTGAGGCTGAAGATGGAATGGAAGCGGTGACTTTATGCAGGGACAATGACTTTGACATAGTGTTCATGGACATCATGATGCCCAGAATGGATGGATTTTCTGCTTGCAAGGAGATCCGCAAATGCAAGGACGTGCCTGTGCTGATGCTTTCAGCCAGAGGAGAGGAATACGACAAGCTCTTTGGGTTTGAAGTTGGAATAGATGATTACGTCGTCAAGCCGTTTTCGCCAAAGGAGCTGATGGCTAGGGCAAACGCGATAATCGCGAGATGCGCTCCGAAAAGCAAGGAAGCGGTGCCTGAGCTCCTGCAGATCGGAAGCGTAAGCATCGACGCCCCAGGGCGAAACGTATATGTAGACGGCCAAAAAGTGGAGCTTACGACAAAGGAGTATGACTTGCTCTATCACTTGGTCTCAAACAAGAACACTGTCTTTTCAAGGGAGCAGCTGCTGAAGGCTGTTTGGGGCTACGACTTCTTTGGAGACGACCGAACAGTGGACACCCATGTAAGGATGCTCAGAAGCAGCCTAGGAAAGTACCGGGACTACATTGTCACGATACGCGGAGTGGGGTATAAATTTGAGGTTCAATAACCGAAGCCTTGGGACTAAGCTCTGGATATATTTCATCGCTTTTTCGGTCGCGATACTAATACTCATCTGGCTGCTGCAGACTGTCTTCTTGAACAGCTTCTACCAATCAATGAAGACCAACTCAGTTAAGTCCGTAGCGGAGCTGATAGCGGAAAGCTATGACAAAGGCGAGTTTTCCAGGACGATTGATCGATTGGTCTACACCAACTCA
Organism: Clostridiales bacterium; assembly: GCA_031270945.1. Lineage (GTDB taxonomy): Bacteria > Bacillota > Clostridia > Lachnospirales > WQUN01 > JAISWZ01. Next base: position 1,808 of record JAISWZ010000182.1, read on the forward strand.
TTGCTTGCGTATGTTACTGACGCAAGCGGAAACCTGATGTACGCCAGCGATGAGCACGGGCCTGGTGACAACGGGTTTGGCAAGCCTGGCTTAAAAGGCTCAAACGCCAGGCGCCAATTGCCCTTGGATTACAGCGACTTCTTAAGCCGGCTGGCGGAAAGCGAGAACGGGACTGTATCCTATATAGTAGAGGAATTCAACACCTCCAACAAAAGCCTTATCTACGGAAGGCCGCTTGGCGACTATGTGCTTTACATCAGCACTCCCATCGAGCCATTGGAGGCAACGATCAAAATTTTGCAAAAGCAGCTCTTTTACATCTCTATCATAATAGTGCTTGGCGCTTCTGTCATAGCCTTCGTGATCGCAAAAAAACTCTCAAATCCCCTTGCCCAGCTTACAAAAGCCGCTGAGGAGCTTGCGGGAGGGAACTACAAGACCAAGTTCGAAAGAAGCGGCTACGCGGAAGTGGACGAACTGTCCCAGACCCTGAGCTTTGCCGCAAGCGAGCTTTCAAAGGTGGAGTCCCTGCGCCGTGAGTTGATCGCAAACATCTCTCATGACTTTCGCACTCCCCTTACCATGATCAAAGGCTACACGGAGATGATAGAAGAGGTCTCGGGAGACGACAAGCAGAAGCGGGAAAAGCACCTGTCAGTCATAAAGGAAGAGGTGTCCAGGCTCTCAAGCCTGGTAACGGAGATTTTGGATCTGTCGGTTTTGCAGTCGGGAAATGAAGCCCTAAAAGTGCAGGACGTAAACCTTTCGGAAATTGTCAAGAACGTCTTGGCGCGCTTCGCTGTTCTCTCAGAGCAGGACGGGTTCAAGTTTGAGTCAGAAATAGCGTTTGACCAGTACGCGCTTGCAGACAAGACAAGGATAGAGCAGGTCCTCTACAACCTGATAGGAAATGCCGTAAACCATTCCAAAGACATCAAAACCGTCACAGTCAGGCTCCTGGACCTGGGCGGATCCGTTAGAGTCGAAGTCCGCGACAAAGGCCAAGGCATCGCCCAGGAAGAGATACCGTACATCTGGGACAGGTACTACAAGTCAAAGAAGAGATCGCGAAACAAGGTCGGAAATGGCATTGGGCTCTCAATAGTAAAGAGCGTCCTGGAACTGCACCACGCCAAGTATGGCGTGGATAGCGAGGTCGGAAAAGGAAGCTCCTTCTGGTTTGAATTAAAGAAATAATAAAAATAAAAAAAACAAAAATAAAAAACAAAAAAACAAAAAAACAAAAAATCCAAAAAAACCAAATCCCCGCCTTCCGGCGGGGATTTTTTGTCTTTGATTTCACAAAACTTTGGGCTTGCCGTCAAACCGCTATCACAATTGGGGCTTATCATATTCTCAGAGGGAAAGCGAATCAAAAAAACAAAACAAAAGGAGATGCCCCAATGGCGATAGAAGTTTTTAACAGGTACGAAAACAAGTATATGCTTGATGACAAGACTTGCCAGGCATTGCAAGCCCGCCTGTCGGATTACTGCGAGCTGGACGCTTACAACAAGCGCTTTGAAACGTATCCCATCTGCAACATCTATTACGACACCGAAGACAGCTGCCTTATCAGAACCTCGCTAGCAAAGCCCAGCTACAAGGAAAAGCTTCGGATCCGCAGCTATGGGGTGCCTGACGCAGGCTCCAACGTGTATGTTGAGATCAAGAAAAAGCACCGGAACCTGGTCAACAAGCGCAGAAGCGCTCTGCCTCTGCGAGACGCCTATAGCTTCCTGAGAAGCGGAGTTGTCGCTATAACCCCAGATTGCGCGAACGCTCAAGTCTTGGCGGAAATCCAGTGCATCCTGGAAAGGCATCAGCTCATGCCAAAAGCCTTTATCTCATACGAGCGCAAGGCTTACTTTGGAACAGATCACCATGACCTGCGCATTTCATTTGATACAGAGATCCGCACCCGCAGAACCAGCCTTCGGCTGGAGTCTGGCATATTCGGGGAGAGGCTCATGCCGGATGGCAAGTGGCTGATGGAAATTAA
>JAISWZ010000020.1 GCA_031270945.1 Clostridiales bacterium
ACAGGCCCGCCATTCGTAAGCACCATGATTATGTCAAAAACCTTCAAGCCTGAAGAGACGTTGAGCAATAGGTTAATGACAATGGACGGCACCATCAGGGGAAGCGTTATGGATTTCAACTTTTGCCCCCAGCTGGCGCCGTCAATGGAAGCCGCTTCATAGAGCCCTGGATCAATAAGCTGAAGCCCGGCAAGGTATATTACCATGTCATACCCCATGGACCGCCATATATCCACTATCATAGCGGCACCAAGGGCTGTGCTTTTTGTTGTCAGCCAAGGCCTGGCCAGGTATCCAAACCCTATGGCCTCCAGCAGCTGGTTGACCGATCCCTTGGTCATGAAAAGGGAGCCAAACATAAGCCCGATTATAAGCGGAGACAGCATTGACGGCAGGAAGAACACAGCCCGAAGCGCTGACTTGGTCTTCAGCCCTTGGTTGAACGCGAGAGCCAGCAAAAACCCCAGCACATTCTTGGCAGCAGACGTTGCCAGAGCGAACCAAATAGTTCGGATTATTACTGCCGTAAGATCAGCGTTTGAAAATATCTTTTCAAAGTTTGCAAGCCCTACGAACTTAGCCGTCTCATGCGTCATTTTTACAGCGTTCCAGTTGGTTAGGGAATAGTAAAAGCTCAGCAGCACTGGGACTATGAATAGCAGCGTATAAATGGCGACCGCTGGCGCTGTGAACCACCTTCTATATATGCGGCTTGCGCCCATAGGCCTCACCCTTTTCAAGAATGGCTTTTATTGTTTTGAGGATACGCAAACCCTATTCTTCTGAAGCTTCAAACATCTCGGCTCTGTATTCGTCAATGCTCTCCAGATACTGCACTGGAGTAACGCTTTTCTCAGCCATGCCCTGCATCAGCTTATATTGGTCTGGCGCCCAGAAGAGCACTGTGCGAAGAAGCATTATAATAGGGGTTTCAGAAGAGTTCAACTGCATGTCTGTTGTTGCGGTTGTAGGCTTCACTGACTTTACGCCCTTGAAGCTGGAAGTGATCAAGTCGCTTCTTCCCGCGTAATACGCCTCCAGATTTTCCGGCTCAGCCAGGAACCTTAAGAACTCTTTGCAAGCTTCAACATTGCGGCTGTTCTTGTTGATGTACTTGGATATTCCGCCTCCGTTAGACACGCCTATTGTCTCGTCGCACAAGGGAACCGGGAACATGCCCCACTCATCCTGGCTGTTGTAATCGCCGCTCTTCAGTTCCGCCGCGTACGCCGAGTATGTGAGCATCATCACTGTCTCTCTGTTTGTCAAAGAAGGATAGCTTCCAAACCAGTCTTCCGCTTGTCCATCGTTTGTGTAGTACCTCTTTTCTGAGAGCACTTGCTGAATCTGCCCCAAAGCCTTTATTGCGGCTGCGCTCTCGGTGTACTTGTTGTCCTTGCTGGCGTTAAGCCTTTCAAACAAATCTGGATCCTCTTTTATTATGGCTGGCGTCGCGCAATAGAACCAGCTCGCCGTGTGCCAAGTGCCGTTGATCCCTTCATACAGCGGTATCTTGCCCAATGCTGCCACTTGCTCAAGCAACGCAATAAATTCATCCCAGGTTTTTGGAACCTTCAACCCGTTTTCCTGGAAGTATGTCTTGTTGTACAGTATTCCTTCGTAGTCGACTCCCCAAGTTGAAAACCCCAGGAGCTTTCCGTCGTATGTGTTGGCTGTTACCGCCCAGTTTTCCAGGTTGGCAACCCATGGCTCGGTTGAAAGGTCTACCGCCACTTCAGTCACTCCTGAAGACACAGCGGCGATTCCCACTCCGCCCATGAATATGTCAATGGCGTTGCTTCCGCCTGACAAAGCGGATCCCAGCAAAGTCTCATATCCTCCGTCTGGAGTCAAAAGAGTCTTTACCTCAATGCCTGTCTTGTCTTGGAACTTCTGGAACAGCTCTCTGTCGACTTCTTTTATCCAGTTTTGTGACGCCATCAAAGTGATGGATATTGGATTTTCTGGCTTGGCTTCAGCGACGGTTTCTGGCGCTGCCGCAATCTCTGGCACTGCAGTCGCCTGGCTTTCAGCTGGCGGGGCTGGTGGATTTGTCGGAGCAGGCTGGGCTGAGCCAGCGCAGCCGGCAAGCATTATCAAGGCTATAACGAAAGAAGCGAAAATTCGTAATTTCTGTTTCATTTGGGTTCCTCCTTTGGGGTTTGCGGTTAGCCCGCATTCGGTATGTACTAGACTATTTGCTTTTGCGAGATGTTCCAAAACATCCCGCTATATCAGTATATAATTTGTGCTTCATTTTTAATATGCAGTTTTAAGACAGGTTTTTTATACTTTTTGTACATCTGAAAAGTTCTATTCGTTGAATTGATTGTGCAAACGCTACAAAACCTTAATTATGCTTTAGTCGCCGCCAAACGCATGCTCGAAACCGAATGCTTGCATCAATCCGCTGGAGCTTAAGGCGAGAACTTCTCGGGCGAGCAAACTCCCAATGCAGGGATTCAGAGATTGGCCGGGACGAAGTTTTTCAACACGCGCATTTCTCGGTTCATATTACAGTATGATTAACATTCTATGTGATAGCATACATGGCAGTCTCCGGGTTCCCCTCTTTCCAAAGTTCAAATGACAAACCCCCATTTTACTTGCGCTGTTCTCGACGCTATATCCAATCTATTTAGGTTCCCTGGGATGCCTGAATCGCATAATTTGTTAATCATACTGTAATAGAACCCAAGCAAAGCCGTCCGCTGTGCGATTCCAAAGATCAAACCCGAAAAGGCCTGGGGTTTCACCCCAGGCCTTTTGCGCTAAACTTCTTCAAAATCTTCTAGCTGATACTCTTCGAAATGGCCGTTGATTGTTACTATCTTCTTGCCCATGGCCTTTCCGATCATTTCGAGCAAGGCATTGCACCTCTTTTCGAAGAAGCCATTGAAGTCATTTGTTTTTAAGCATTTAACATTTATTGCATGCGACGCTATATTGTTTTGCAACTGAGAATAAGAAGCGCGTTTATCATCCAAGATAAAATCCCATTGCCCGCTTTGATACCTGGATTGCATAGCCTTTCCGGTAGCGACTGTCATCAGGGTCTTGTTTGCTTACTTTGCATTTTAAGAACAGATGTTCTGATTTGTTTCTTTGCTTCATGACAGATATACATGTATTTTATAGCATTAAGCGTCAAAGGATGTACAGACAATATCTGAAAGGTTTTTTTGTCGGTACCCCTTTTTGGAAATGCGTTTATGTCGAATCGCTTTGATTGCATATCACGCCATGAAGCGCTGTGTCTGCGATAAGGCACGAGAACTGCAAAATGAAGAGCGTATTGTCGTCACATGTTCTGAGGTCAACGCCAAGATTAGCGCTCATGCGCTCAAGCCTGTAAGAGAGCGTATTCCGGTGCAGATGCAATTTCTGGGCCGTGGCTGCGAGATTGCATCCATTTGAGAGATATGAGCTGAGGCAATCTACGTATTCCCTCCCGCGATTGCCATCTTCTGTGAGGCAACGCAAAATGCCCGGGTGGCAGAGGCTTTTAAGGCTAGTGGTCTGGCTGAGGGCTACTTTCAGGCAAGCCAAATAATTGTCAGAGAAAAAATTCAGTGTCGCTCTTCCGCAGAACAAGGCCGCTTTGCACTGGATATAGGCATGCTTTAAACCCATGAAATCATAAAATTCCATTGAAATGCCACTGATTAGCCCAAACCTTTTTAGAAGCGTTTCAATATCTTTATCAGCAGCTTTTTGATCATCTACCCTTCCAATGGATACGATGCCTTGCTCGTAAATAACGGTCATTGCTTTAGGCTGAATCGTTTTTATGTGAGGAAGGTATTTTTCCAGCGCATCTCCAGGGACGGGCATGTCCCCTATATGGGTGAAGCGTATCATCCAAAACTGTCCCAATGAAGCCCATCTGCGATGTGACAAGTGATATTCGACAATATGGCGGCTAATGTCATATCCATTAAGAAGCCTTTCAATATAATAAGGAGTGCCGCTGGCATCTCCGATTTCGAACTCATTTTCCAAAGCAAGCTCGATAAGATGTTTTGCGTGACAGGCTACGGTCATTTGCCCTTGCGTAAATGGCGTTGCTACATCAACTGACCCCATTGTCCCCCAGAAATGACCATGAACAAATAACCCGCACATCAGCCAGTTTTCTTCATGATCAGCTAGATTCGCCTTATAAAGATGGGGAGGCTTGTCCAACCGGTTGTGTGCGTCTACAACCCGCCTTTCTTTGATAGGGAGAATTTCTGGAGGCGTATACCCTTTAGTCAGGACAACTTCCCATATAGAGCCTTTTGTGTTATCAGGGATGAAACCGGCTTTGTAGACCATCGCTTGAAATTCGTCAAAAATTGCGAATGGGTTTATTAGCAAGAAGGCAATTTTGTCTAGAACTTCTTGTGTCGGACGCTTCGACAATATGGCATTCATTGCATCCAATTCCCAGTTTGCGTATTTGTCCCAGATAGATTGAAGCAAACTGAAAATGCTTAAGGTTGAAATCTCTTTCGGAAAGACTAAAGCTGAGTGGGCACTGTTACATGGAAGCGTTTCGGCATTTCCGCCTGAAACCGCAAAACAGATAGTTTCAGTTTGACGAGCGGCGACTGCAGATAAGCTGCTGTCAATAAAATAAAGATATGACGGATCAAGCAGCCCCAAAATGCCACTGGCAATCCTGAAGCCCGACAGTTCACGGTCGGCGGTGGATTTGCTTCCAGAAAGGGTCGCGCCGCTTTCGGCGGTCTCATCAAGAATCATGTTTAATGTCAGTTTCATTAAAAAAGTCCTCTCTGTACAAAAATGCCGAATTGGCAGCCTCATTTTCTAATTATATCACTGATTACAAAGATGTAAAGGGATGTTAAGATATGTTTGGACGGAACGACAATGTTTCAAGAGGCAAGAGCATGTCCCAAAATGCCGGGCAGATCCATTTCAGGCTTGTCTATCTTATTTTGGGATGCGCCTTGCATGAAAGGAGTGAGAAAGCTTGGGCAATGCAATTAGCTCGATAGGCGTTGTTCCTGAGTATTCTGACGTTGGCTTGTATCTTAACAAGCCTGGAGTCGGCATGGTTGTCTGGGATGCCGATGGGTGGCAGGACACGACCTTGTCCTGGAAGGAAAGTTGCTATATCCACGCGGGCATCAGCGGCGCAGAATTCACAATCAAAGGCCCAGATGCCCAGAAGTTGCTCTCATACGCCAGCATCAACGATGTATACAAATGGAAGTGCGGAAAATCAAAGCATCTCGTCATGTGCTTTGATAATGGCCTTATCATGAACCATGCGCTTACCACAAGAGATAGCGAGGACTGCTTTCGCATGTTTGCAGGCAACCCAGGCCCACTTTTGAGGCAACTGCAAACAGGAAGCTACAATGCGGAGCTGATTCCCTCAGCCGATTTCATCTTTCAGATTTCGGGGCCGCTCTCTTTGACAGTTATTGAAAAGGCGACTGGAGAGAGCATGCGCGACGTAGAGTTCCTGGACACGAGGCCAACCAAGATTCCTGGGGTAGATGCTGACATTGAGGTTTCCCGCATAGGAATGACAGGAACCTTGGCATATGAGCTTCGAGGGCCGGCTGAGGCAGGCCCGGAAGTCTATGACGCGGTCTACAATGCGGGAAAGGAATACGGGATTAAGCGCCTAGGGTGGCATGAATACGTTGTCTGCCATGTCGAAGGCGGGTTTCCGCAAATGACCTGCACATTTATGTCAGCGAGCGTCCTGGATCCCGCTCATATGTCAAATCCAGTTTACGCTGCAATGACTGACCAAAAGAGAACGGGCAGCTACGAACCAGATAACCTTCGGGCGCGTTTGCGATCACCTGCTGAAGTGGGCTGGGGATGGATGGCGAAGTTCAACCATGACTTCGCAGGACGCGAAGCGGTCGAAGAAGAAGTGAAAAACCCGAAGCGCACAGTAGTCAACCTGCTCTGGGATCCTGAGGATATAATTGATATCTACGCTTCGCTATTCCAGAAGGGTGAAGCATACAAGCTCATTGAGCTGCCATGCGGGCAACCGCAGCCTGCCGGCGGCCATGCGGATAAGGTGCTTTCCAAGGACGGCAAGCTCATCGGGGTCTCAAGCGGAACAACATACAGCAGCTACTATCGCCAGATGATATCGCAGTGCATCATTGATATCGATCAGTCACAGATTGGCAACAATGTTATCGTGCAATGGGGAGATTTTGGCAAGAGGATAAAAGACGTGCATGCTAAAGTGGCACGTTTTCCTTATCTGGATTTGCCCAGGAACGAGGCATACGATATATCAACTGTTCCTTCCGGCCTGTGAAAGCAATAATCCCTAGCTAAACAATGGGCGTCTAAAATGAAGCGCACTGGCAGCTATAATTGGGGAGCTCTTGCTGTCACATGCTTAGCGCTGTTTGCGCCTAATTACATGCAGTTTCAGCTTTCGCCATTAACGCCGCAAATCATGGGTGGGCTTGGGCTTTCTACCAGCCGTTTGCGGGACTAAAGAAAAGGCATGCAAGGCATGGGGAATGCTTTCAGAGGTGTATAAGCTTTCTGGGAGCGCAACTCAAATAGAACTGTTGTCGCTGGTGGAAAAACTAAACCGCAAAGCGGACATTCACGGAATTCTTGTGCAGCTGCCGTTGCAGCGTATAGACTCTGAAAAGATTATTGGCGTGATTGACCCGGCCAAGGATGTCGACGCCTTTTCCCCCTTGAACACTGGGAAAGTCATGCTTGGAAATTATCTTTACGCGCCCTGCACCCCAGCAGGAATCATTGAGCTTATCAAGCGCAGCGGGATTGATATTGCAGGAAAACGTTGCGTTGTCATTGGACGCAGCAATATCGTCGGCAAGGCCTTAGCAATGCTCTTGATGCATGAAAACGGAACTGTAACCATTTGCCATTCCAGAACTTTGGAATTGGTAGCTGCATGCCGTGAAGCTGACATCCTTGTGGCGGCTATCGGCAAGCCTAATTTTGTCACTGCGGACATGGTTAAGAAGGGTGCATGTGTTATTGACGTGGGAGTTAACCGATTACCGAACGGAAAGGTGTGCGGAGATGTAGATTTCGACGCTGTTTCCCATGCAGCGGGTTTCATAACGACAGTTCCTGGCGGCGTAGGGCCAATGACAAAAACAATGCTTTTGAAAAACACCTGATAGTGGATTTGTAACGCAAGGAATATTGAATCCCAAGCTATAAGCAAGCGACTCTTGAAAAACGAAACAAAGCTCCAAGCCGCCTAAAAGGCGGCTTTTTTTAAGTCCGAAGCTTAACCTTGAGAGTTCTAGCTTCCATCTGATTGAAGTCACTACGATCTGCTGAAAAAATGTGACACTGAACAAGAATTTTTGGGTTGAAATAATCTCCCGAGTTGATAACTGACCAGATGTTTTCAAGGGTTTTTGTTTGCTAAAAGGGATATTAAAATAGGACAAAGCAAGAAAACCTCGCGCAAAGATTCTTGCGGGGTTCGCTAATGCTTTCGTTTCTCAGAAAAGAATGTACAGAACAGGCTGCAACTAATCTGCTCATTTAATTTCCAGAAAAGGGAACTTATTATAAAACCGACCTAGTAGCAGCTTTAATTTGTTATCACCTTTGATTTTAAAAATGCAGTCGTTATTAAAACAGTAACATGGCATTTTGTAACAATCACGTAATCTGGATTTGCTATATAGGCAATGTGAAGATTTGGTTAAGTTCACTAATTCGCTTACAAGAAATTTTTCATAATCATAAATAAAAAATGCTTCTTCACTTGAAGGATCTGTTATCCATTTCTTATCCGTTTCAATATGGGGTAAAAAACATCTGAAACAAGCAGAATCCATTCAAAAGATTCTTCGGCAAAGCACTGAACTCTTGGATGAGAAAAGTACTGATGATTTTCCAATAGCATGTTTCCAATTCCACAACCGTCAAAAACTACGAGTACATTATAATTAGATTCGACATAATGTTTAATTATCTTAGGCAAACCTGTCTTGCCGTTAGAGCTCATCACATTAATGCCTTTGAGATTGAACAACTTCCTGTAAAACTCATATGCGCTATTAGAATCCTCTGTAATTACCACATAAGGTTTTCTGTAAAAGCTAACATTAAAATTATAATACGGCTCCAAATAATGATAACCTTCATTGCTACTGATTTTGAATATATTATTAACGCCAAAAACTAGACTTTTCACATTCCTTGATATAATTACAAGATATGATTGAGAATTGGCAAGTAATTCCATGACCTTATAATCTTCTAGCATGGCATCTTCATCAATAAATACTACTTGCTCTTTTGTTTCTAATATGACGCGCAAAGCATTCAATTTTAAATTAGATAGAAGAGGTACACAGCTATATCTGCACTGAAAAATGTTGCGAATATTGCAAAAAGTTTGGACCAACTGAAAAAAAGTTGACTTTCCAGTTCCGCTTTCATCAAAAATAACTGTAATTCTCTTTATAAGATCTATATTTTATTCCCAATCTTTAGAAGCTATATGGACATTAAGCATTACAACACCTTCAGAAACGGAACGCCCTGCGAGTCCTATTCGCTGAAAACCGCCGAAAGCGCAGTTGCCTTAAACATCGATATTGATAGACCAAATTTGTCCGCAGGCTTGCCAGATCTTGCATATATCACAATCACTTTGGAAGACAAAAATGGTCTGCAAACCTTGTTCGAAAGCCAGGAAATAAAAATCTTTGTTGAAGGTTGCGGGAAGCTCTTGGGATTTGGAAGCGCTGATCCCAAATTCTCTATTCTGGTAGTCTCGGTACTCGTCCCTCCATTTATCCGAGGCTATTGAGTCGAATATAATGTTAATGGGAAAAAGGCTCGCCTTGAACTCTTTTTCCCTTGTGCTTATATCCAAGTAGATGCCTACGCCTTGCTTTCTCTTTGTCTTAGCGGTAGAGACCGAGATAATAGCCTCAGATCGAACAATGTTTGGATCCAAGCACTTTTCGATGTCAAAATAGTAAAACCTGTTGACCGTTTCCCTTTTGCTAGACAACATAGTCGGAACAGGTTTTGTATTGAACATCGCGCAGTAAACGCTTGTGAGGCGCTGTTGCCCGTCAAGTACCAGAACTTGCGGCGTTTTTTCGATTGCGTCGACGTTGGTGAAGGTTCGGGACTTGAAACGGAGGCCGTCTCCTCCGTACTCCAAGAACATTACCGCCCCTATCGGGTAGCTGTTGCTGATGCTGGCGATAAGTTTCCTGATTCTATCGTCATCCCATATCCAGCCTCTCTGAAAATCAGGAAGCTGAGTTGACCCATTGCTGATCCCCTTCATTATTTCGTACAGCAGCGTGTCGTTTGACTTTGACACTTTATTACCCCCTGTAACCAATCCCTGATCCGTGACTCGAGCCTTTCTATGTTGCGCTGTTTACGTGTTTGTTAGGCGCAATCGTACTGTCAGGGCCCTGAGATTACCCCAAGGCCCTTATGCCTATTTCAGAATTCCAACCCGCGCAAACATCGGCTGCGCTTGGTTTGTCCGGAAATCTCCATTATCGGGTGTCCGTTGCTGATGCTGGCGATAAGTCTCTTGATTCTATCGTCATCCCATATCCAGTCTCTCTTGAAATCAGGAATCTGGGTTGTCCCAACGTTGATCCCCTTAAGGATTTCATGCAGTTGCAAGCTTAGGTTCGCTTGTGTTTTCTTTTCCTGTTTTTGCTCGCAAATAGCTAAAATGCGAGATCTATGCTTTGCTTATGTACACGAAACCTTAAATCTTATGTATTTTTGAAGCTTGAATCGCGTTCTGCTTAATTCGACACAATTCCTTCAAATTCAAGATAAATATCATATGCTCCAGGTTTTATCTAGAGAGATTTTCTTTTCTCTCGCATATATATCATACCACTTGTCTACAGATAGATCAAGTGGTTTGCTCGAAAAAATAAATTTTTTATCATATCGCTTAGGCCATTGTGTCGGAAAAGTCAGATCAAACGCTTAAACTACGGGCTTTTTGCGCCTAGCATAGCAGCAGACGGGCCCGACTGGCTTCTGAGCGGGCGGTGATAAATTAATATCGTATTTGAACGATAATCAATACAACCAAAGGGCCTTGGGATTACCCCAATGCCCTTGGCTTATAAAACCGATTATAGCCTTTCCGGCTTATGGCTTTTTAAAACCCCACCTTCAAAGACCTGATGATCTAAATAACGGGGTGTTCTCAGCACAGGCCTCACTTGGAGGCCGCCAGGAGCAAGGCCTACAGAATCTCGGCGTCCTAATACTTTTTATAACCAGATCATAAAATCCAACGCAAAGAAGACCCTGACATGGGCAGGGTCTTCTCTTTTGGATTACGATTCTATTTTTCATGTACAACACGTACGATGGCTTTTTCCCCAACACTATCAGTTATCCTCATCCTCATATTCATATACATCCTGCAAGTCTTCCACCTCAGTGTCATAAAGGTCGATCATGCTGCCTATCGCCTTGTTCATAGCCCTCTCTATCAGTTCAAGAATGGCATTGCTCCGGTTTTTTAAGAAGAGTTTAAAGTCATCGTTTTCGAGAGCGCACACATCTATTTCATGAGACTCAAAGTTCATGCGTACATTATCATAGGGCACATGATTTTTAGTTTCTATATTACTCAGGTACTCGCTTGGAGAATAGTTCTTAATTGCCCTGTTGGTAGAAGCTTTCATAGGGGTTCTGTTCGCAATGCAATTCCAAAAGCGCTTATCGATATTCTTCTTTACGCAAAAGCTCGGAGGAAATATGAGGTGCATGTCCACATTGTCAGCCTTGATTTTGGAACCATCGATTTTTTCTCCAGAAATGAAATCTCTTGCGCCACCTTTTATCAAAAGGGCCATCACGCCCTTGTAGGCTGCCGATTTTCTAGATCTCAGCGAGTATATGCGTTTAGGCTGAAAATAGGCCTGTGATACAGTGCGAGGC